>CAZWMF010000001.1:0-39681 GCA_964634535.1 uncultured Opitutaceae bacterium
GGCCCGGATGATCAAACTCGAAGTCCGCCATGCCCAGGCGGCCGAAACCCCGGTTGCCGCGGCGCCCGCCGGGGCGTCCGGCGGACTCGAAGTCCCGCCCTCGGCGCCGGCCCAGGACGTCGCGCCCGGGGTCCGCGTCTCCACCTTTCGCGTGCTGGTGGCCCCACCGGCCGGACCGTTCGTCCTATCGTCCGACGCCGATTGCGTGGCCGCGGTCGAACGGGAGACCGACTTGGCCGCCCGGTTGGCCGCGGGAGATTCCTTTGTCGCCGGCCGGCACCAGGTCTTTATCACCGGTTCGACCCCCTATCCGGGGAGCCGGGCGCTCTATCACTGCGTCGCCGTAACCCACGGATAGCCGCGGGGCCGGGCGCTCGGCCGGACTGATTGTCGCCCAATCGTAACCCGGCCGTCACGGGACCGTCATCGGACAGGGGTAGGTTATTCACAACCTATTAACAGCCGCCGCTCCGAACGCCTTTTTCGACGTCCATCGACCCGGTGAATATCGCCCTCGTCACCGAAACATTCCCCCCCGAAGTCAACGGGGTGGCGATGACTTTCGGGGTCATCGCCGGCGAATTAGCCCGCCGCCGCCACCGGGTGACCGTCTACCGACCCCGGCGCCCCGATCCGCAGCCGACCGCCCACGCCGGATACCGGGAAGTGGCCATGCCGGGGATGCCCCTCCCCGGCTATTCTTTTTTACGGCTGGGCCTTCCGGCCGGCGCGGCGTTCCGCCGCATCTGGCGCAAGGACCGGCCCGACGTCGTGCACGTCGTGACCGAGGGCCCCCTGGGCGCCTCGGCCGTCCAGGCGGCCCGCAGTCTCAAGGTGCCGGTCACTTCGAGCTACCACACCCAGTTTCACGCCTACACCCGGCACTATGGGCTGGGACTATTCCGGGGACTCGCCATCGCCTGGCTGCGCCGGCTGCACAACCGAACGCTGCGCACGTTCGCTCCGACGCCGGAACTTTGCGCCGAGCTGAGCGAACTCGGTTTTGAACGGTTGAGCGTCATGTCCCGCGGCATCGATACCCGCCAGTTTGGCCCGTCGCGCCGGTCCGCCGACCTCCGCCAATCTTGGGGGGCCGGTCCCGACGATATCGTCGCGCTGCACGCCGGCCGCATGGCGGTCGAAAAAAATTATCCCCTTCTATTGCAGGCTTTTACAGCCATGCGTGCCGCCGAGCCCCGCCTCCGCTGCGTCCTGGTTGGCGACGGACCGCTCGCGCCGAGCCTCCGGCGGGATTTCTCCTGGGCCGCATTTGCCGGATTCATGAACCGCGATGAACTCGCACGGTATTACGCCTCGGCCGACGTCTACATTCACCCCAGCCTGACCGAAACCTTTGGCAACGTGCTGACCGAGGCGATGGCCAGCGGCCTGGCCGTGGCCGCATTCGACTACGCGGCGGCCCGGCAGTTCGTCCAAAACGAAGTCAACGGACTGACGGTGCCGTGCGACCGCCCCGACGATCTCGTGGCCGCCGGAGTTCGCCTGGTGCGGGACGCCGGCTTGCGCGAACGCCTGCGCCACGCGGCGGTCGCCTCGGTGGGACCGCTGTCGTGGGAGACCGTGGTCGCCCGCTTCGAAGAAGCCCTCGACGAATGCCGCCTACCGTCCTCATCCTGACCGCCGGCTTCGGCGAAGGGCACAACGCCGCGGCCCGCGCCGTCGGCGCCGCCTGGGAAGAACGGCACGGACCGTCCACCGCGCCCGTCGTCGACCTTTGCGCCGCGGCATCGCCCTGGCTCAACGCCTGGGGCCGGCGCGGCTATCTCGGAGCCATCAATCGCTTTCCCCGGTTTTGGCGCCGGGCCTACGGCTGGATGGACCGCTCGTCGGCCCTGCCGCGCAGCCTGCCCTACCTCATGCGGGACGAACTGCGGATTCTCGAACGGCGGCTGGCCGATCAACGGCCGGCGGCCGTGTGCAGCTCCTATCCGGCCTATGCCTTCCTGATCGAACGGCTGCGGCGGGACGGCCGATTCACCGGTCGGCACTACAACATCGTGACCGATTCGATCAGCATCAATTCACTCTGGTGGAGTGCGGGGGCCGACGGCTGGTTCCTGCCCAACGAGGATACCGCCGAGGCGATGCGAGGGGCCGGACTCGCCCCGGACAAGCTGCACGTCACCGGTTTTCCGGTGAACCTCTTCTTCTGCCGGCACGCCGGGGAATTCATGCCGCCGGAACCCGGGCCGGGCGTGGCCCCCCGCATCCTCTATATCGTCCACTCGGGCACGCATCGGGCGGAGGCGACCGCGGAGTTGCTCCTGGCCCAAGCGGATTGGGACGTGACCTTTGCGGTGGGCCGGGACGAAGCATTGCGCCAGCGGCTGGAGCGCCGCGCGGCCGGCCGGCGCAGGCCCGCGCGGATACTCGGCTGGACCGACACGGTGCCCGAACTGCTCATGACCCATCACCTGGTCATCAGCAAGGCCGGGGGAGCGACCACCCAGGAGGCGATTGCCGCCCGCTGCCCCATGATCGTCAACCAGGTGGTGCCCGGTCAGGAGGAAGGCAACTACGAGCTGCTCCGGCGGCACAATGCGGGCATCCTGGCCCGGACGCCCGAGGCGATATTGGCCGCCGCGCGCGACGCGATGGCCGACGACGGGGCCGGCTGGCGCTCCTGGCGGCGCAATTTGGCCGAACTGTCCCGGCCGGATGCGGCCCGCCGCATCGTCCACCATCTCTGTCCGGCGGGTGTTCCCGCCGCCTGTCCATGAAAATCCGTTTCATCTTCAATCCGGCTTCCGGCCGCCTGCGGCGCGATTATCGATTGCGCGCGCTCCTGAAGGACTATGTGGGCCAGCCCGGCCACGACGCCGAACTGTGCATCACCGAGGGTCCGGGGCACGCCACCGTGTTGGCGCGCGAAGCGGTCGCCCGCGGTTGCCCCCGCATCGTGGCGGTGGGCGGCGACGGGACGCTCAACGAGGTCGCCCAGGCCATCGTGCGGACTCCGGCGGCGCTCGGCCTGATCCCCTGCGGTTCGGGCAATGGGCTCGCCCGCTATCTGCGACTGCCCGCCTCGCCTCGGAAGGCCCTCGCGATGCTGTCCCGGGAGACGCCGACCGTGGCCACGCTCGATTCGGGATTGGCCGACGGGCACCCGTTTTTCAACGCCATGGGCCTGGGCCTCGACGCCGAGGTCAGCCGCCAGTTCAACGGCCTGGTCAAGCGCGGCCTGCCGGCCTATTTGCGCACGGCGATCGCCGCTTACCGCCAGTGCGCGCGCGCCCGATTCACGATCGAGGACGGCCGTCAGCGCGAGACCGTGCCGGCCCTCTTGGTCGCGGTCGCCAATTCCGACCAATATGGAAACGATGCGCGGATCGCCCCGGGGGCCCGCGCCGACGACGGCCTGCTCGATCTGGTGACCATCCCGCCGGTCGGTCTCTTCGGCGCCGTCGGTTTGGCCGCCCGCCTGTTTCTGGGCGGCCTCGATCGGGCCCCGGGGGTTCACCACTGGCGCGCGGCCTCGTTTCGGATCGAACGGGCCGGGCCCGGCCTCATCCACACCGACGGGGAGACCCACCTGGCCGGACCGGTGGTCGAGGTGTCGGTGCTGGCCCAGAGCCTGCGGGTGCTCGTGCCGATCCGCCCGGTCGTCTCGCGACCGGAACCCTTGCCGATCTTTCAACCGACCCGCCGGGAGCCTTCGGCCGCGGCCTCGTCCTTCGCGCTCAAACTCTAGGCGCGGGCCAAATCCCGCCATCCATGAAAAAACTACGCGTACGCACGGTGATCCTCTCGGACGTCCACCTCGGAACCCGCGAAAGCAAGGTTCGCGAGGTGAACCATTTCCTGCGGCACGTCCATTTCGCCAAATTGATTCTCAACGGGGATATCATCGACGGATGGCAGCTGCGCCGCACGGGCCAATGGACCAAGGCCCATACGCGCTTCATCCGGATCGTCCTGAAGCGCCTGGAAAAGCGGGACTGCGAGGTCGTTTACTTGCGCGGCAACCACGACGACATCCTGTCCCGCTTCCTGCCCCTCGAATTCGAGCGCCTCTCGATCGTGGAGGACCATGTCCACGAAGGCCCGCTGGGCCGCTATCTCGTGCTGCACGGCGACGTCTTCGACACGGTGACCAAGAACTTCCTGTTCCTGTCGCATCTGGGCGACGCCGGGTACATCATGTTGCTCGAGATCAATCGCCTGTACAACAAGTGGCGGGCCTGGCGGGGTTTGGAATACTGGTCGCTCAGCAAGGCGATCAAAGCCAAGGTCAAGGAGGCCGTGAACCACATTTCCAAGTTTGAGAATCATGTGGCCCAACTGGCCAAGGAACGGGGCTGCGTCGGCGTGCTCTGCGGACACATCCACACGCCGGCCGACAAGATGATCGATGGAATCCACTACCTGAACTCGGGCGACTGGGTCGAAACGCTCAGCGCCGTGGTGGAGCACTGGGACGGCCGCTACGAGCTGATCGATTTCGTCACGTTTGCCCGGACCTATCCGATGGAATCGGAAGAGGCCGAGGAAGCTCCGGAGCCCGAAGTCGAGCCGGTCTTGGCCGCGCCAGCGCCGCCGCAATAGCCGCGCGGGTTTTTTCCACGGCGCCGCGATTGTCCTCGCGCCAGGCCAAGGCCGCCGCGCCCATGGCGGCGCCGACCGCCGGAGTGCGCAAAAGAGCGACGATTTCGGCGGACGCGGCGGCCGGCGACACGACGCGGGCGGCACCGCGGTCCAGCAGATCGCGGGCGATCGCGCGAAAATTGCCCATGCCCGGGCCAAACAGGATCGGCTTGCCGAGCGCGGCGGCCTCGACCGGCGTCTGCCCTTCGGTGTGAGGCGGCAGGCTCTTGCCGACAAACACCACGTCGGCCAGCTGCAGAAACTGCCGCAATTCCCCGGTCGTGTCGCCCACGGCGACGTCGACCGGTGCCGGCGCCGGCCCCCGAGAGCGCAGGTGCCAGCGCCAAGGGCTTGCCCCCAATTCGGCCGCCACGGCGTCGCGGCGTTCAGCGTGCCGGGGCACGAGCAAGAGCGACGCGTTCAGCCCCGCCGCTCGCGCGGCGGCCAAGGCGGACAGGAGAACCGTTTCCTCGCCCGGCCACGTGGACGCCCCCACGATGACGAGACCATCCGCCAGCCCGAGTTCCCTCCGCAGCTGCGCCCGCGCAGATTCGCTCAACGTTGGAAATGCCACGTCGAGCTTGAGGTTGCCCGAGACGCTGAGCCGCGCGGCCGGCACCCCGAGCGCCCGAAACCGGGCCTCGTCCTGCCGGGACCCGGCCAGGATCTCCGTCAATCCGCCCAGCGCCAGCCGGGCGGCCGGCGGAAAACGCCGCATCCGGCCAAAGCTCCGGTCCGATATCCGAGCATTGATGCTCAACACGGGCACGCCCCGGCGGCGGGCCTGATGCGCATGCTCCGGCCAGCGTTCGCCTTCGGTGAGCACGACCAAATCCGGCTCGATCCGCCGCCAGGCCCGCGCCGAAAACGGCCACCAGTCGATGGGGAAATACCCCAAACCGACCAACCCCTCAGCGTACCGCTCCCGCGCCAGGGCGTACCCCGTGCTCGTGGTCGTCGTCAAATAAACCTCCCACCCCTCCTCCTTTAACGCCTTCAAGAGCGGCCCGACCGCAAGCAACTCGCCCACGCTAACCGCCTGAAGCCATATCCGCGGAGCCCGCCGCCCCGGCAACCGGGGATGCGCCCCCAACCGCTGGGAGAAGTTTTCCCCATACCCCCCCCGCTTCCACATCCGCCGCACATACCTGGGCAATAGAATCAGGAAGGCCGGAACAAACAGAACGCGATACAGCCAAAGCACCCCTGATTCTTCCCCACTCCTCCTCCATTTCCAATCCATTTTCCACTCCCCACCCTCCCCAGTCGCCCCTAGGGGCGTCGCACTTACCCCCCTTGAGTAGGGTCCCGTCGCCGTGCGAATTAGTCTGGCCCTACCGGGGCGTTGCGTCGCTCATCAACCCTCTCCTGGCTGGACTGCGACACCAGCTCCACTGCGCGGATCACTGCGGGCCGGTTTGAGGGTTGTCTGGGCCTTGCGACGCTTGCCCCGGTAGGGCCGGACTAATTCGCACGGCGACGGCGCCCGGCGTCATCAGCTGGGTTGAAAACAACCAAACTTTGCGCCATCAGACCCCCGTGCCCACGTTCCGCCGCCTCTGCGCCCTCGCCCTGCTCAGTCTCGGTCTGCCGCATCTGCGCGCGGCCCTGCCCTTTCCCCAGGACGGCAGCGACCTGCGGCCGGATCCGGCCGCCCACTTTGGCATTCTCCCCAATGGACTGCGCTATCTGATCTATCCCAACCACGAACCGCGCGACCGCGCCTCCCTGCGGCTGCTCGTCCTGAGCGGTTCCCTGGAGGAGCGCGACGACCAACGCGGCCTCGCGCACTTTCTCGAGCACATGGCGTTCAATGGCAGCGCCCACTACCCCCCCGGCACGCTGGTCGAATACTTCCAGCGCCTGGGCCTGAGTTTTGGCGGAGACACCAACGCCTACACCGACTTCGACCACACCGCCTACCAAATCGAATTGCCGCACACCAAACCCGACATGATCGCCGAAGGCCTGCGGGTCTTCGCCGACATGGCGGGCACGCTCCTGCTCCGGCCGGACATGATCGCGAAGGAACGGCCGATCATCCTGGCCGAGAAGCGGGACCGCGATTCGATCGACTACCGCGAATTCGTGGCCTCGTTCGCGTTTGAATTGCCGGACGCACGCCTACCCCGGCGCCTGCCGATCGGCTCGGCGCCCGTGATCGAAGGGGCCACGCGTCCGCTCTTCACCGATCTCTATAATACGTGGTACCGACCCGAGCGCATGGTCGCGATCGTCGTGGGCGACATCGACCCGGCCGTCGTGCAGCCGCTGCTGGTCGCCGCGTTTGGCGGACTGACCGACCGGGCTCCCGCCCGGCCCAATCCGGACCTGGGGACCGTGACCGTGGCGCTCGGCCTGCGCGCCGGCTACCATGCCGAGCCCGATGCGCCCTCGACCATCGTGAGCATCGACGTCATGACTCCGTATCGGCCGCCGGTGGACAGCGCCCGGGTGCGCCGGGCCCACCTGCACCGCGATCTGGCGGTGGCGATGCTCAATCGGCGGCTAGAGATTCTCGCAAAAAAGGAGGGAGCGCCCTTCATCCGGGCCGAGGCCGCCGTCGACGAGAGTTATCGCTCGGTGCGCGACGCCGGCATCAATGTGACCTGCAAGGCCGAACTGTGGCGCGAAGCGCTGGCGGTCGGCGAACAGCAATTGCGCAGCGCCCTGCAGTACGGCTTCACCGAGGGAGAGCTGCGGATCGCCGCGGCCAACCTGCGCAACGATTTGGAGCAGGCGGCGGCCGCCGCGCCGACCCGGCGCTCGCCGGACCTGGCGGATGCGATGGTCCACCAGTTCGTCGATGGCGTCGTCCTGACGAGTCCGGCCGACGACCTGGCCCTCCTGGGGCCCGCGCTCGACCAGGTTACGCCCAACGCGTGCGCCGACGCGCTGCGTCTGGCCTTCAGCGCGCCCGGTCGTTACCTCTATGTCACCGGCAATGTGCAGATTCCCGGGGACGCCGCGGCCGAAATCGAACGCGTCTACGCCGCCGCCCATGCCGTCGCCATCGCTCCCCCGGCGCCGGAGCGCCGCGAAGCGTTCGCCTACACCCAGTTCGGGCCGCCGGGCCGGGTGCTATCCGCGCGGCGGGTGGACGACCTCGACCTGACCGAACTCACCTTCGCCAATGGTGTTCGGGCCAATCTCAAACGCACCGCGTTCGAAGCCGATCGCATCCGGGTGCGCGTGCGGGTCGGCGGCGGCCTGCTGACCCTGCGCGCGGACCAACCGGCCCTGAGTCTCTTCACCGATGCCACATTCGCGGCCGGCGGTCTCGGCCGGCATAGCGCCGACGACCTGCAGCGACTCCTCGCGGGCCACACCGTCAGCCTCGACCAGATCTTCCAGGTGGGTAGCGATGCCTTTGAATTTGCCGGAGTCACCAATTCGGCCGACCTCCTCCTCCAACTCCAGGTGCTCGCAGCCTACCTGACCGACCCCGGATACCGGCCGGAGGCGATGCGCGTGGCCAGCAAGGAAATCGACGAGTATTACAAGCAGCTCGAGCACACCGTCGAAGGCCCGCTCGAAGCGACCGTTCCCGGGCAGCTGGCCGCCGGCGACCCGCGCTTCGGGCTGCCGGCGCTCGCCGTGGCCCATGCCCGCAACCTCGACGAAGAACGGGCCTGGCTGGCACCGCAGTGGGCCCGGGGACCGATCGAAATCGGCCTGGTCGGCGACCTCGACCCGGCCGTGGCGACGGACGCCCTGGCCCGAACTTTCGGAGCTTTGCCCGCCCGAGCGGCGAAGCCGACTTATGCCGCGGAACGGATCGTCCATTTTCCCAAGCCCTTTACCGAACACCTGACGGTGGTGACCGATATCCCCAAGACGGCGGTCGCCCTCTATTGGCCGACCACCGACGCCTTCGACGTCCATCGGGCGCGGCGGCTCATGCTGCTCAAGGAAATTCTCGAGGATCGCCTGCGGGTGAAGATCCGCGAACAGCTGGGCGGAGCCTACAGCCCCGAGGCGGAGAGCGAACCGAGCGACACCTTCACGGGCTACGGCTACCTGGTGGCCGAAGTCATCGTCGACCCGAAGCGCGCGGAGGAAATACGCCAGTCGGTGCTCGCGCTGGCCGCCGATCTGGCCGCCCACGGCGCCACCCCCGACGAGCTCAAGCGGGCCAAGCAGCCCGTTCTAACCGCATTGCGGGAATCGGCCCGCACCAACCCCTACTGGTTGACTGCCGTCCTCGGCAGCTGCCAGGAGTTTCCCCAACGGCTCGACTGGGCCCGAAGCCGCTACTCCGACGTCGAATCGGTGACCCCGGCCGACATCGCCGCCCTGGCCAGCCAGTACCTGGGTTCGGAACGCGCCTTTCAGGTCGTGGTGGCGCCGAGGGGGAAGTAGGTCCGCCTCCGCCTTCGCCTTCGGCTACGGCGGGACAAGGTTCGCCTTCGGCTACGGCGGGACAAGGTTCCGCCTCCTCCTTCGCCTTCGGCTACGGCGGGAGTAGGTTCGCTTTGGCGGCGCGACAAAGCCCGATTTGAGACGGGGAACTCTCGCCGTCTCTAATTATGCACCGAACACCAGCGAGGCGTTGGTGCCGCCGAAGCCGTAGCTATTGGCCACCGCCCGGCGCACGGGCTTGCGCACGGCCTGATGGGCCGTGAAATTCAGGCCGGTGGCCGCACAGACGGGTTCGACGTTGTCCAGATTGATGGTGGGCGGTATGATCCCGTCGTGGATGGCGAGGACGGCGGCCATCGCGCCCAGGGCGCCCGCGCCGCCCAAAAGGTGACCGGTCATCGACTTGACGGCGCTCACGTGCAGGCGATCCCTGCCCTCCGCAAAAAGCGCCCCGATCGCGGCCGCCTCCTCGCTGTCGCCGCCCGGCGTCGATGTGGCGTGGGCCGACACATAGTCCACCTCGGCGGGCGGCACCGAGCCTTCGGCCAGGGCCAGCAGCATCGCCTTCCGGGAACCGGCCGCCTCGGGCGCCAGCATCGATAGGTGGCAGGCATCGGCGGTCGCCCCATACCCCAAGACCTCGGCATAAATGCGCGCGCCGCGCGCGAGCGCGCGAGACCTCTCCTCCAGGACAAAGGCGATGGCGCCTTCGCCCACGACAAAGCCATCACGATCGGCGTCGAAGGGCCGGGAGGCCTTCTCCGGAGCGTCGTTGCGGGTGGACAGGGCCCGCATCTGGGCAAACGCGCCGACGCAGATCGGCGTGATGACCGCTTCGGAGCCGCCCGTCAGCATGACGTCGGCATCGCCGCGCTGGATCGCGCGAAAGGCTTCGCCGATCGCGTGGCCGCTGGTCGCACAGGCCGAGGCGACGCTCATGTTGGGTCCGCGAAAATCGAGCAGGATCGCCAGTTGGCCGGCCAGAATGTTCGGGGCCGCCTGCAGGATGAAGAACGGTGAAATCTTGCGGTAACCGTGTTTTTGCCAGTTTTCCTGGGTCGCGGCGATTTCCGGCAGGCCGCCAAGGCCGACCCCGACATTCACGCCGGCCCGGTCGGCCGAAAGCTGGTCGCGGGCCGAATCGAGGCCGGAATCCGTATAGGCCTCTATACCAGCGACTAAACCGAGATGGCTAAAGCGGCCCAGCTTCTTAAGTTCCTTGGGCGAGACGGCGTGCAAAACCGGCTCACTGCCTAACCCACGGGGATATAATTGCTTAGCTAATGGCGCCGTCGGATTCAGGTCCTTCACCTCGGCCGCGATCAGGGCCGAACAGCCGGTCGGATCGAACCGGGTGATCCGGGCCACTCCGCTCTTGCCGGAAGTCAGCGCAGACCAAGTTGTTGCGGCAGAATTACCCACCGGCGTAACCGCGCCCAGTCCCGTGATGACCACGCGCTTGCGAACATAAGATAACGATGAGTCCAAGCGGGCACAGAAATAGGCCGGACCGCTGCCCGCAAGGCGATTTTGACTTCCCGAGGATGAAGTCCCTTACTGCGTCGTCGACCATGGAGCAACTCCACCCCTATTGGCGGATGGATTATATTGAGGCGCCGCGCTTTCCGGCCGCCATGAAACGGCCGTTCACGGAATTGCCGGCGATGGGAGACGACCGGGCTGCGCTCATCGTGCACCGCTCTAACTTGAGCTACCTCATTCTCAATCGCTTTCCCTATAATCCGGGGCATCTGCTGGCGATCCCCTTCCGGGAGGTGGCCGAGTTGGAGGAGCTTTCCGCAGTCGAACGCGCCGATTTGATCGAGGAAATCGTGGTCGCCAAGCGGATGCTCACGGCCGCGATGAAGCCCGACGGATTCAACGTGGGTTTGAACCTCGGCTCGGCCTCGGGCGGAAGCATTTCCCACCTCCACGCCCACATCGTGCCCCGCTGGCACGGGGACAATAATTTCATGCCCGTTTTGGGCCAAACCCGCCTGCTGCCCCAGTCGCTCGACGCGACTTGGCAGCGCCTCCATGAAGTCGCCGAGCTCAAAGACGCTCCATTTTCCGAGTCCAAGGCATCTTAGCCAGCTCTACGCCGAGCGGCAGGAGAACCTGCTCCACGCCGAACAGGTGTTGGGGGCCAAGCTGATCAGCCGCGACGAATGGCTCAAGATCGAGGGGCCATCGGCCCAGCTCGCCGTGGTCGAGGACTTCTTCGGGTTCCTGCACGCCGCCCGCACCCAGGGCATGAACATTCGGACGCCGGATTTCAACCGCCTGGCCGACGCCTTCGCCCGCGGGGAAGGCGACCAGTTGCGCAGCTTGCTCAAGGAGCCATTCGTCATTCAGACCGGCAAGAAGAGCATCGTTCCCAAGACCCTCACCCAAAAGCTTTACGTCCAGTCGATGCTGCAGCACCCGATCGTGTTCGGCATCGGCCCGGCGGGAACCGGCAAGACCTATCTCGCGGTGGCCGCGGCCGTGGCCGCCCTCCAGAGCGGCCAGGTCCAGCGCCTGGTCCTCACCCGTCCGGCGGTCGAGGCGGGCGAAGCGCTGGGCTTCCTTCCGGGCGACCTCCGGGAAAAAATCCTGCCCTACCTGCGTCCGCTCTATGACGCCCTCAACGAAATGCTCGGCGCCGAGGAGGCCGGGCGGCTGACCGAAAAGGGCGTCATCGAGATCGCACCGTTGGCCTACATGCGCGGGCGCACGCTGGCGCACGCCTTCATCATCCTCGACGAGGCCCAAAACACCACGACGGAACAGATGATGATGATGATGACGCGCTTAGGCGAGGATGCGCGCATGGTCGTGACGGGTGACCTCACCCAGGTCGACCTGCCCCGTTCGCGCCTGTCGGGATTGGTCGAAGCCCGCGACGCCCTCCGCGAGGTGCCCGGCATCGATTTTCATACGTTCAGCGCCGCCGACGTCGTGCGCCATCCGCTCGTCCAACGCGTGATCGACGCGTACGAGAAATTCCGCCACCCTATGGAAGAGCCTCTGGCCTAAATCCACCATGTCGGTCCGAAATCAATGGAAGCTGATCATGGGCGGATTGTCGGCGCGGCGCCAGGCGACGGCTCCGGTGGGGGCGGCCGCTCTGCGCGAATTCCTCGACGGCAACCGCCTGGTGGCCGTGCTCATCTTCGTCGTGACCGTGGCGGCAATCGTGGCGATCAGCTCGCTGGGCATGACCACGTTCAACCTGCCGGTGCTGCCCAACCAAATCGCCACGATGCGGATCGCGGCCGGCCAATCCTTTACCTACGTCAGCGGCGAGAAGACCCGCCAGGCGCGCGAACAGATCGTCGCGCGCATTCCGCCGGTGTACCGGATCGATCTCGACGGCCTCCAACGTTTTGAAAGTGGAGTCCGCAATCTGCTGACGCGGTTGTCGGTCTACGAAGCGGGCCACCCGGGAGTCACCGCCAGCCCGCTCGCCCTGGCCGACCTGGCCGACGATTACAATGCGGCCGAACCCTATCGGGTGAGCGCCGACGATCTGGCGGCGTTCCTTTCCGCCGGCGACGCCCCGACCCGGGCCGCGCTGTTCGAAAATGGCCTGGCCGCCATCCGGGAAATCTACGCCGAGGGCGTCCACGATTCGAGCCTGGCCGGCGAGAACAACGACGAACTGGGCGTATTTCAAATCGAGCACGCCAATGGCGAGGTTGCGGCCCGGCCGGTCGAATCGATGGAGGATGCCCTGACTTTTCTGCGGGTTAGCCTGGCGAGCGGCGGCGTTTCCCGGCCGGTCGCGCAGGCGCTGTTCCGCTTCTTTCGGCGGGGGGTCAGCGCCAACCTGGTTTACGACAACGCGGCGACGCAACGCCGCGTGAATGCCGCGCTCCAGACGGTCAAACCGGTGAGCGTCCACGTTCCCGGCGGGCAGGTCATCATCGATGCGGGCGAACGGGTCGGCCCCGAGCAATATGAAATGTTTCGCGCCTATCAGGCGTTCAGCCGCGAGCACGGCGATGCGGAATTCCTGGCTGGGCTCACCCTGTTCGAGCACGTCCTGCTCGTGCTCGCCATGGTGGTGGCCTCGATCCTCTATATCCGGCTGGAGGATCCGGAAACGATGCGCAGCAACGTCCGGCTCGGGCTGCTCGCCCTCGTGGTCATCTTCAATCTGACGCTGGTGCGGTTGATTTACTCGCTGGGCGGCGCCGACTTCTTCCTCCGGGACGGTTCCTGGGCGGCCACCCTGCCCTATGTCGCCCCGACCGCCCTGGCGCCCCTGATCGTGGCCATTCTGATCGACGCCGGTTCGGGGATTTTCATGGCGCTGCTGATCTCGATCTTCACCGGCGTCATCTACGGCAACCGGGTCGACCTGCTCGTGCTGACCTTCCTGGCCTCGATGGTCGCGATTTTCTTCTGCCGCGACGCCCGGCAGCGCGGCAAGGTGGTGCGGGCGGCCGGCGCGGGCGGTTTGACCGTCGCCGCCTTCGCCGCGCTGATCGCCTTTGCCGAGCAGACCCCCCTGGACACGCTGGCGCGGGAAATGACCGCGGGCCTGCTGACCGGACTGTTCACCGGCGTCGTGGTGGTGGGTCTCCTGCCCGTCCTCGAATCCCTGTTCAAGCGCACAACCGACATCACCCTGCTCGAACTCACCGACTACAATCATCCGCTTCTGCGCCGGATGCAGCTCGAGGCCCCCGGCACCTACCACCACTCGCTCGTCGTCGCCCAGCTGTCCGAAAATGCCTGCAATGCGATCGGGGCCAATCCCCTGCTGGCCCGGGTGTGCGCGCTGTTTCACGATATCGGCAAGACGGTCAACTCGGGCTACTTCACCGAAAACATCCGCGAGCGGGCCAACCCGCACGATCGGCTCGATCCGCTGGTGTCGGCCCGGATCATCATCCGGCACGTGAGCGATGGCGTCGAACTTGCCCACAAGCATCGCCTGCCCAGTGCGATCGTCGCCGCCATCCGCGAGCACCACGGCACGACCCACGTGCGGTACTTCCACGAGAAGGCCTTGGCCGCCCGGGAGGAGGCGGGCGACACCGGGCCGTTCCTGGACGCGCCTTTCCGCTACCCCGGGCCAAAGCCGCAAACGCGCGAAAGCGCGGTGATTTCCATCGCCGATGCGGTGGAAGCGGCCTCGCGCACGCTGCGCTCGGCCACCGCCGAACAGCTCGGCCAATTGATCGACGTAATCGTCGCCAATCGGATGACCCAGCACCAGCTGAACGAGACCCCCCTCACCCTGGAGGACCTCGCCAAGATCAAGAACAGTTTCACCTTCACCTTGCTGAACATGCTGCACTCGCGCGTGGCCTACGCGACCGAGGCCACCGGCCCGGAAGTCCGCGACGAGCCCTCGGGCGCCGCGCCGGCCGCGGCCCCCATCCGCGAGCAGCGCAAGGTGTAGTCGGCCGACTCATCTCCACCTGAACCGGATCACCCGCCCGCGTCCAGCAAATCACTGGGCACCGGAGGCTCGCGACTACGGAGCGTTGCTTGCACCTGATGATCCGGGAGTTAAATGAGGCGCACCGGCGGCTCCATCCTCGCGAAAAAGCCGGTTACGAAGATGGCCGGAAATGAACATCGTTACGGCGCTGACCAAGCTCGCGGAAATCCAGGAGGCGATCCAGCACCTGCCGCCCTATGAGCAGGAAGCATTGCGGCAGTGGTTCCTGGAGACCGAGGAAAGCCCTGAGCTTCTTGCCGCCATCGACGAAGCCGATCGATCTCTGGCCGAAGAAGGCGGCGTGCCCATCGAGGAGGTGCGCAAAGACCTGAGCCGATGGATTTCAAGGTAATCCTCGCCTAGAAAGCCTTACGCGACCTGGGAGAAATTGCCCGCTATATCGCACAGGACAACCCAACGGCGGCCGAATAAGTCGGCCTCGAATTGGTGGAACTGTCTGAATCTCTCAAAGTGCTGCCGCGGCGCGGCTCGACGGTCAAATTACGCCCCGGCGTGCATCGGTTGCTCAAAGACCCGTATTTGGTGCTCTATCGCGTAGACCAAGTCCGGCACGTCGTGAGCGTGCAGCGCTTCTGGCACGCCAAGCGCGATCCGAAGAGCCTGCGCCCGGAATGACCGGCACAGAGTCGGAAAACGCATTCATTCCGACCGCCTCCCGTTCGCTGGAAAAACGGCTGGAGAAAGGGAATCTGGCCGTCAGAATGTGTTCCCATCGTCGCCATTGTCAGCACCGACCCTTTCTCTTTCCAACCGTTCCGCCCGCCGCTGGCATGAGCGTTGGGGACGCCCCATGTGGAATAATCCTACCGCCGCTTGTTTTGGAACCATGATTATGTTGTCGTTCCATTTGCTGCGGCGATGCCGGGCTGCGAATCATGCGGTCTAGCGCCGGTCGACCGATCGAGATAGGCTGCCGCCATCCGCGTCTGCGCCTGAAGCCCGCCGAGGTGGCCGCCGCTCTGCACCGCCTCGACGCGGAGCGCCATCGCTGGGAAACCGCCGCGTCCGTCCTGGGCCGGGCCGGCGGCCGCGAAACCTTGACGATCGCCTTCGTGACCGACGCCGAACTCGCGCGCCTGCACGCCCAGTTCCTGGACGATCCGACGCCGACCGACGTGATCACCTTCCCCGCGGAGCCCGGCTTCGGCGCCGCCGGCGAAATCTGCGTGTCGGCCGACGCCGCCGCCCGCCAGCCCGGCCGCGCCTTCTCCCTCGAACTCACCCTTTACGTCGTCCATGGCTGGCTCCACCTCGCCGGCCACGACGATCTGAATCCGGCCGCCAAACGCCGCATGCGCCGCGCCGAGCGCTCCGCCCTGGCCCACCTCCGCGCCGCCCGCGCCCTCCCGCACTTTTCCCTCGCGCCCGCCCAAATCAAACGCCCGCACAAGAAGCGATCCCGACTGAACTGATCCCTCGACCCTTCTCGATTTGCGGGAGTGCCAAGTTTTGAAATAAACCCACCCTCCCGGGGCGTTAGCGCAGCTCATCAACTCCCTCTGGGACCGTCTGCGTGGCACGCTCCACTGCGGTGATCACTCGGTCCGGTTCGGGGGTTGTCTGGGCCTGGCGAAGCGTGCCCCGGGAGGGTGGGATTATTTCAAAACTTGGCACGGCTGAATTGCGATGGATCGAGAGAGTTTGTTTGCCCGCACCGCGCGGGCCGATAGCCTACTCGCGCCCATGCTATGCCGCTGACCGCCCTCCCCGACCCAGCGCACGATCCCGTGCACGATCCGATCCCGCCGCCGCGCTCGCGGCTCGTCACCGTGCGGGACGCCTTCATCTCCGGGGCCCTCCTGCTCGCGCCCCTCGTGGTCACCGTCTGGGCCTTTTCCTGGGTGCTCTCCGCGATCGGCGGCAGCTTTCGCCCGGTGTTCTTCTTTTTCCTGCCCAAGAACCACCCGCTGCTGGACCTGGCGCTCGATCTGGTCTCGACGCTCATCGTCCTCGTCCTCGTCACCGTCCTCGGCTACGTATCCCGCGACGTGTTCGGCCGTTTCTTTGTCCGCATCGCCGAGCGTTTCGTCCTCAGCATCCCCGGCGTCGGCGCCGTGTACATCTCGGTCAAGCAGATCGTCGACACCTTCGGCAATCAAAACCGCAACAAGTTCAGCAAGGTCGTCCTGGTCGAGTTCCCGCGGAAAGGCTGCTGGGCCATGGGCTTTCTCACAAATCGCGCGCAAGCCGAGCCCCAGATCAAGATCGGCCAGGAAGTCTGGACCGTGTTCATCCCCACGACGCCCAATCCGACCGGCGGCTACGTGCTCTTTCTGCCGCCCAGCGACATCATCGAACTGGAAATGAGCATCGGCGAGGGCATGAAGATGATCATTTCCGGGGGGGCCGTCCTGCCGCCGGGCAACCGTTCCCCGGCGCCCGCCGGGTCCGCGACCCAGGAGTAGGCGTGGGCGCCCGGACGCTGAGCACGGACGCGCTCGTCCTGGAGAAGCAGCCGGCCGCCTCCGACGGCTGGGAGCGCCACATCCTGTTCTCGCCCGACGAGGGCATCCTCGCGGCGTTTCGGCGGCGCAGCCGCAGCCAGCGCGAGCCCCCGCTGGATCTGTTCGACGATGCCGCCGTCGTCCTCGAGTCGAACAACCAGGGCCAAAGCTGGTTCATTCGGGAGGCGCGCCTGCGCACCCGCCACGCCGGCCTGGGAAAGAGCTATGAGGCGCTGACCGCCGCCTCGCGCCTCGCCCGGCTGGCCGTGCGCAACCCGGTCGCGGCCGAAAGCCGCTCGCCCGTCTTCGAGCTGCTGCGCGCCGCACTCGCGGCGATGGCCGACACGCCGCGGCCCGACGTCGTGCTCTTCAAATCCCTGTATCGCTTCGCCCGCGACGAAGGCTACCCGGTGCGGGAGGAGTGGCGGACCGGCCTGACCGCCACGGACCGGACGGAGGTCGACGCCCTCCTCGATCGGCCGGTGCGGGCGGCGCAAACTTCGGGGGCGGCGGTCGCCCGGCTCCAGCGCCGCCTGGAGGACTACCTCCAGGCCAATACCGAGATCATTCTGGACTGACCGCCATGCACATCGATCTCGAGGCCCGTCGCGCGCGCCTGAGCGTGGGCGAATTCTCCGATTTTGCACTGGGCCCGCGCGACGCCGGCGAGGGTCCGGCCGGGATCTGGCGGGCCCAGCTCGGCACCCGGTGGCATCAGCAATTGCGGGCCCAAACCGCCGCCGAGCAGCCGAACGCCGGATTTGAAGTGGCGGTTGAGGGCGCCCTGGCGATCGCCGGGTGGACGATCGTGCTGAACGGACGCATCGACCAGTACCTGCGGGCGGGCCCGGCGATCCTCGTGCGCGAGATCAAGACCGTCACGCGCGCCCTGCCCGACGGCGAAAATCTCCTGCGGGCCGACTATCCGGGCTATTTTGTCCAGCTGGCCGCCTACGTCGCCCTGCTCAATCAATCGCCCCTCGAACCGGGCGGCCCGCCGCCCCGGCCGCCGGTGCGCGGAGAACTGATCTTTGTCGAGACCGCCACCGGCCTCAGCCAAGCCGTCTCCCTGGCGGAGGGCGACGCGCGGATGTTCGACGCGCAGATCGCGCGGGTCGCCGAGTTCCTCAACCTGCGGCTCCGCGCCCGCGACCGCCAGCGCGGGCTGCAGTTCAGCCCGCCCTTCGCCGAGTTGCGCCCCGGCCAGGAAACCGTCGTGGCCGACCTGCAGACCCAAGTGGACGCGGCCGCGCCCCCGGCCTCGGGCGGCCCCACCCCGCGGGTCGTGCTCCTCGAGGCCCCGCCCGGCTTCGGCAAGACTGGCGTCCTATTGGAATTCGCGCTGGGCGCCCTGCGCGCCGGCCGCTTTGAGCGGGTGCTCTATCTGAGCGGAAAATCCTCCGGGCAACTGCAGGTCGGCCGCACCCTCGCGGCCATGGCCCCGCCGGCGGGAGCGGGCGGGCCGGCCGTTTGGACCGTCCGGCCCAAGTCCGAGCATTGCGTCAACCATGCCTTCCATTGCGTGCGCGAGGATTGCGGTTACCTGGACGGGGTCGAACGGCGCTGGACCGACAGCGGACTGGCGCGATTCTATTTGCTCGATAACCAGCCGCGCGACCTGCCGACCCTGCGCGCGGCCGGCCGGGAGGCCGGCGTGTGCCCCTACGAAATCACCCGGGCATCCCTGCCGTTCAACGATGTGTGGGTGGGCGATTACAATTACGTGTTTTCCCCGGGCAGCCGGGGCCTCTTCTTTCACCAACCCGGCTTCGAACCGGCAAGGACGCTTCTGATCATCGACGAGGCCCACAATCTGCCGGCCCGCGTCGCCGACGCCTACTCGCATGTCTTTTCCGCCGCCGCCGCCCGGGGGACGGCCGTCCTGCTCGACTCGATCAGTCCCGGCGCGCCCCTCACCCTGGCCTGGTCCCGCTGGACGGCGTTTCTGGACGGCCTGGCCCCCTGCGGCGCTCTGCGCGCCGGAGCGGAGGCCGACGCCCGGGACCTCATCCAGGAGCTGGCCGCATGCATCCGCGAGCAGCCTGTCGACTACGCCGCCCTGAGCCCTGCCGCCACCGAGGCCATTTGGGAGATTCCCGGAATGGCCGACAATCTGGCCGAATCGGCCCTGACCCTGCTGTGGTGGTGTCGGCAGCCCGGCAGCCTGTCGGTCACCTGCCTCGACGCGGCCCCGGCGATCGGCGCCGTCCTGGCCGCGTTCGGCGGCGTGGTCCTGGCGAGCGCCACACCGGGTCCGGCGGACGATTTGGCCGAAGCGCTCGGCCTGTCGGTCCCGCCCGAACCCGCACCGGCGCCCGCCGGCTGGAGCGAAACCGGGCGGCTGGGCAAGTTGACCAAACGCGAGACCAAGCGGCTGGCCGGCCAGGTGCTCACCGGCGCGGCCTTGCTCCGCCAGGCCGAGGGCGCCGGCGCCGCGCTCGCCGTCGTGCGGGCGCGCACCCCCTGGCGGGACGGGGCCTACGATGTGGCCTTCGACGTGCGCGTGGACACCACCTTTCAGCACCGCAGCCGGCACGCCACCACCACCGCCGCGACCGTCGCCGCCCTGTGCCGAGGCGACGCGGCCTGTGCGGCGATCTTCTTTTCGAGCTACGCCTACGCCGAGTTGATCCGGGAGGAATTCCAGGCGAGCTATCCCCGGCTCCGCGCCAGCCTGCAGCCGCGGGCCCTGGAACTCGCCGCGCAGGCGCCGTGGGTGGAACGGGAATTGGCCGAGGCGGATGCGCTGTTCCTAATCCTGGGTTCGAGCTTTGCCGAAAGCGTCGACCTGCTCGGCGGACGCATCGGCTGCGGCATGGTGGTCGGACCGGCCCTGCCCGAGGTCAACCCGGTGCAGCACGCGCGACTGGCCGCGCTGGCCCCGCTCGGACGCGACGCCGCCTTCCGGCGCGTCTACCAGGTGCCGGGAATGCAAAAGGTGAATCAAGCCCTGGGACGGCTGGTGCGCGCGCCGGGGCAGCGGGCGAAGATCCTGCTCCACTGCCGACGCTTCGCCGAACCGACCTACCGCAACCTGCTGGCCGCCGACTACCAGCAAGGCTGGCGAATCGAAGCCGACGAAGATCTCGAAACCTGGCTCGGACGCATTTAGGAAACAAACCGACCTCGGCGCCGTCTCATCCCTCTTACCTGGTTATGTCTTTCTGGAACCCCCTCCGCTCCATCGTCTTTCTAATGCTTGCGATCGTGGCCATATCCGCGGCCATGCCCGTGCGGGCCGCCGTCGCAGCCGGCGCGGCGCCGGCCCGGCGCGAATTGACCCGTCAGGAACTGGCCCAGGGCTACCGCAACGGCGTCGTCCTGGCCAAGCCGCGGGCCGACCACCGGGCCAGCGTGGACGCCGACGAGGCGCGCGAGGGCACCGCCGCGATCCGCACCTTCCCGCGCATGGCCGACTTGCGCATCCTGCCCACGCAGTCCGGGGAAGACGCCCGCCATGCCGTGGCCCGGCTCAGCGCGACCGGACGCTACGAATTCGTCGAATTGGATCGGGTGATCCACAAGGACCAGACGGTGACGCCGAACGACCCCGACTTCGGACAGCAATGGGGCCTCAACAACACCGGCGCCAACTCCCCGGACGGCAGTCCCGGAATCGCCGGAGCGGACATCCACGCCCCGGCGGCCTGGGCGGTCTCGACCAACGCCGCGTCCGTAATCGTCGCCGAAATCGACACCGGCGTGCGGCTGACCCATGCCGACCTCGTCGCCAATCTGTGGATCAATCCGAGCGCCAACCGCGACGGCTACACCGGCGACGTCAACGGCATCGACGCTTCCGACCCGCAGGCGGTCACCGGCGACCCGTCCGACAGCGACGGCCACGGCACCCATGTCGCCGGCATCATTGGCGCGGTCGGCAACAACGGGCAGGACACTTCCGGCGTGTGCTGGACGGCCAAGATCATGGCCCTCAAATTCATCGGCTCGAGCGGCAGCGGCTCCACCTCGGGCGAAGTGATCTGCATCGATTTTGCGATCGCCCATGGCGCCAGTCTCATCAACGCGAGCTTCGGCTCGAGCCAGGCGAGCCAGTCGGAGGAAACGGCGATCCAGACGGCCGGCAATGCCGGCATCATCTTTGTGGCCGCCGCCGGCAACAATTCCGAGGACAACGGACTTACCACGAGCTACCCATGCAATTATCCCCTGGACAACATCGTGGCGGTGGCCGCTTCGGACAATCGGGACGATCTGGTCTACTTCTCCGACTCGGGCTCGGGCAACGTCGAACTGGCGGCTCCGGGCAACGAGATTCTCTCGCTCTACAATACGAGCGACACGGCGACCGCCGTTCTCTCCGGAACGTCGATGGCCACGCCGATGGTCACCGGCTCGCTGGCCCTGCTCCGGGCCCAGTCGCCGAGCACCAGCTACCGCTACGTCATCAACCGGCTGCTGCGCCACGTCGATGCGCGCACCAATTTCCTCGGACGGGTGCAAACCGGCGGCCGACTTAATCTGGCGGCGGCCTTGACCTCGGCCCTCACCGACACGGCGCCGTTCAACGACGATTTCGCCGCGCGGGGCCATCTGGCTGGGCCGACCGTCGCGGTGCGCTCGAACAACACCGGCGCCAGCCGCGAAGCGGGCGAACCCTTGATTGCGGGCAACGCCGGCGGGGCCTCGCTATGGTGGGATTGGACCGCGCCCTATACCGGGACCGTGACCCTGACGAGCGCGGGCTCGGCCTACGCCACCTTGCTGGGGGTCTACACCGGCACGGCGCTCGGCTCGCTGACGACCGTCCAAACCGCCACGTCCGGATCGCTGACCTTTTCCGCCCAGGCGGGGACAACCTACGCCATCGCCGTCGACGGACAGAATGGCGCCCATGGGCTAACCCTGCTGAATCTGAGTTTCGCCAACGACAACTTTAGCACGCCGATGACCTTGGCGGGGGTCAGCCCGCAAGTGACCGCAAGCACGGCCAATGCCACGCGGCAGGCGGGCGAACCGTTGATCGACGGCCTGGCCGGCGGCCATTCGGTCTGGTTCACCTGGACGGCGCCGCAGAGCGCGCAATACCAGGTCTCCGCGACCTCGCCAGACTTTGATCCGCTGGTCGCCGTCTACACGGGAAACAACCTGTCGGCGCTCAGCGCCCTCGCCAGCGGACATGGATCGGCCATCAACGCCAGCGCCTCCACCCCCGTGAGCATCGGGTCCGGAACGTTTGGCGCCGTGGCGGGCGTCACCTATCTGATCACCGTGGACGGCACCACCGATGCGAGCACGCAATTGTCCGCCGGCCAGTTCACGTTATCCCTGGCCGATTCCCAGTGGCAGGGACTCACCACCGATTCGGTCACCGGTTCGCCCGCCATCGGGGCCGACGGCACCGTCTACGCGGTCTCGACCGACGGCATTCTCTACGCCTTCACCGCTACCGGGGCGACCCGCTGGACGTACAACGCGCAAAACGTCCTCGGCGGGACGGCCACCATCGACACGAGTTCGCCCGCTGTCGGAACCGACGGGACCCTCTACACGTCCGCCATCGGCTCGTCCAACGGTGCGGTTGTGGCCGTGACCGCCCAAGGCGCTCTCAAATGGAGTTACGCACCCCCGGCGGGGGACTACCCGACCTGCTCGCCGGCGTTGGCCTACGATGGCACGGTGATCGTAAAGGACAGTAGCGGCCAACTCGACGCCCTCGACCCGGCGACGGGCACGCTCAAGTGGCAGAGCGCCGTCCCCGGATCCTCCTACGCCGCGCCGTCGATCGGCCCCGACGGCACGATCTACATCGGCACCGACGACGGGGCCGGCGGCGGCCAGCTGTATGCCATCAGTTCCACCGGAACGCTGAAATGGACGGCGCCGGCGGACGGGCCGATCTATTCGACGGCGGCAATCGACGCCCGGGGCCACATTTATTTTGGAAGCCTCACCGGGACATTCTTCGCGGTCGATACGAGCGGCCATCGGCTCTGGTCCCAAACCGAAGGCAATAGCATCTCCTCCTCGCCGGCGATCGGTTCCGACGGCACGATCTATTTCGGGTGCTACGACCACCAACTCTATGCGCTCGACCCGACCACCGGCGCGACGCGGTGGACCTACCGCCTGGCCGCCGAGGTTCGCGCCAGTTCGCCCGCCATCGCTGCGGGCGTCGCCGGCCTCGACGTCGTTTATATCGGCGACTACGACGGCAACCTCTATGCGGTCAATGCCGACGGCACGCTGAATCGCACGTTCGCCACGGGCATGATCGTCCGCTCCTGTCCGGCGATCGCCAACAACACGCTCTATTTCGGGAGCGAGGACCACAAGGTGTACGCCTTTGCCCTCGGCACGCCCGCCGCGAGTTCAACCTGGCCGATGTATATGCAGAATCCGCAGCGCCGCGGCGCGGAGGCCGCCACCGCTCCGGCCATCACGATCCAGCCGCAGAGCCAAAGCGTCGCGGCGGGCAATACCGTCACATTGAGCGCGACGGCAACGGGCGGTGCCCTGACCTATCAATGGTTCTTCGCCGGAACGCCGATCGCCGGGGCGACCGGCTCCACCCTGGTTCTGTCCCAGGTCGGCACCAGCCAGAGCTCGCTCTATGGCACTTACACCGTATCCGTCTCCAACATTCTGGGCACGGCCGTTTCGACGGCCGCCGCCCTGACCGTCCAGCCAAACGCCCACCTGATCAATCTGTCCTCGCGTTCCTACGTCGGCACCGGCGCCCAAGTGCTGGTGGCCGGATTCGTCGTCGCCGGCGCCGGCACGAAGCAGGTGCTGATTCGGGGCGATGGGCCGGCTCTCTCAACCTTCAATGTCGCCGGCGTCCTCGCGCAGCCGCTCCTGTCGCTCTTCGACAACACCTCCACGGTGATCGCGACCAATGCGGGCTGGAGCAACGCCGCGGTACTGGGCTCATCGAGCGTCGCCGCCACGATTGCGCCGGCCACGACCAACGTGTTCAACCAGGTCTACGCGTTCACCCTGCCTACCGGCTCGGCCGACAGCGCGATGCTCGCAGGCCTGCCGCCGGCCGCCTACACCGCCGAAATCAGCGGAGTCGGCAATACGACCGGGGTCGCCCTGGCCGAACTCTACGACGCCGACAGCGGCACGCCCACCGCCCACCTCGTCAACCTTTCGGCCCGCGCCTTCGTCAACACCGGCTCGGGCGTCCTGGTCGCCGGCTTTGTCGTCAATGGCACCGGTTCGGAAACCGTGCTCATCCGCGGGATCGGCCCGGCTCTGGGGCTGGCGCCCTTCAACCTGCCGGGCGCCCTGGCCCTGCCGCAGCTCACGCTTTTCGACAGCACGGGAGCGGTCATCGCCACCAATGCCGGCTGGAGCACCGCGCCAGCGGGCGGAGCGTCTGCGGTCCCCGCCGGCATTCAGCCGGCCACGGCGCCACTCATGAGCGCCCTCTATGCCTTTTCCCTGCCGGCCAATTCCGCCGACTGCGCGATGGTCATAACGCTGCCGGCCGGAGCCTACACCGCTCAGGTGAGCGGCGAGGGCGGCACGACCGGCGTAGGGTTGGTCGAGGTTTACGACGTTCCCGGCAATTGACCCGGGCAAATCTGGCGCAATCTTCGCTCCTGGGTCAGGTGCTCTCAGCGGAACCCTCCGGGGCGGCGCTTCGCCAGGACCCAAAAAGCCGACACGCCGCGCCTCATCGAGCGGGGCGCCCGAGTCGGTTTGGGAGGCTCCGCTAGGCTTAGGGCAAGCTGACCCACGACCCCATCTTCGCCGGTTTTGCGCGGGACGCGGAAACCGCGCTTTACTCCCTCAAGGAAGGACCTGAAAGTAACCAAACTGATGCCGACCCCAATCAGAATCCTGCGTGCGTTGGTTCTCCTCGGAATGGGCGCTTTCGCGCTGGCAGCTGGTTCCGCGTGGGCGGCGATCGAACGCCAGGCCGACGGCGTCGTCATCCCGTTGACCGACGGAACCCTGCTCAAGCTCGAGGTGCGTTCCCCCACCGTGATCCGCGTCCTGCGGGCCAAGGACCGGACCTTCTTTGCCCATGCCAGCCTCGTCGTGACCGAGCCACGGGAAGCGGTCCCCCCCTGGGACCTCACGCAAGACGCCGGCCAGGCCGAGCTCGCCACCGCCGCCCTCCGCGTGCACATCGATCTGGCCACGGGAACGATCGCATTCCGGGATCGCCAAGGCGTTCTGATCCTGGCCGAACAGCGGGCCGGCACCGAACTCCAACCGATCCAAGTCCAGGGCCTGGCCACTTATGAGGTTGCCCAACGCTGGGAGCCAAACCCGGGCGAGGCTCTGTACGGCCTGGGCCAGCACCAATTCGGCTTCGTCAACCTCAAGGGCCACAGCCTCGACCTGTGGCAGCACAACACGGAGGTGGCCCTGCCCTTGCTCGTCTCGAGCCGGGGATACGGACTGCTCTGGGACAATCCGGCCTATACCCGCTTTGGGGACCGGCGCGCGCCCCGGGCGATCCCCGCCGACCAGCTCACCGACGCGGACGGTCGCCCGGGCGGGCTAACCGTGTCGTATTTTGCCGGCGAGGATTTCACGCGCCCAATCGTCCGCCGCGACACCGCGTCGGTCGCGATCCGCCTGGCGTCCCGGGAGGCCCTGAATCGGCGCCCCATACCGCCGGATTTTCCGGCGGGGGCCCGGTCGGTCCGCTGGGAGGGAACCGTCCAGGCCACCGATGCCGGCGAGTACACCTTCGATGCCCGGTTCATCTACGGCTTCCGCCTATGGCTCGACGACCGGCTAGCGATGGACCACTGGCGCCAGGACTGGCTGCCGGGTGACGAACAGGCCCAAATCCACCTGGAAGCGGGCCAGCGGGTTCGCCTGCGGGCCGAATGGTTCAAGAGCGGCCGGGGCGGCGACGTGGCTCTGAAATGGCTGACGCCTTCGCCCGAGGCGCCGAGCACGTCCCTGTGGTCCCAGGCCGGCGGCGGGCTCGACTATTATTTCATCGCCGGACCGCGCATCGACCAGGTGATCGCCGGTTATCGCCGGCTCACGGGCACGGCGCCCCTGATGCCGATCTGGGCCTTTGGCCTGTGGCAATCGCGGCAGCGCTACAAGACCCAGGCGGAAATCCTGGATACGCTCGCCGAATTCCGTCGGCGCGCCATCCCGATCGACGACATCGTCCTCGACTGGTTCTATTGGCCGGAGAACGCCTGGGGCTCCCATCAGTTTGATCCGGCCCGCTTCCCGGATCCGGCCGGCATGATCCGGGCGGTGCACGACGCGTATCATGCCCACTTCATGATTTCGGTGTGGCCAAAGTTCTATACGGGCACCGCCAATTTTGCGGAGCTGCAGGCCAAGGGTCTGCTCTACGCGCCCAATCTGCGCGAGGGCATCCGCGACTGGGTGGGCTATCCGGACACCTTCTACGATGCGTTCAATCCCGAGGGCCGACGGGTCTTCTGGAGCCAGATCGATCGGGCGCTATTCCGCTTGGGAGTCGACGCCTGGTGGCTGGACGCCTCCGAGCCCGACCTGCTGCCCCAGCCCTCGCTCGCGGGCACGCTCACCCACATGAATCCGACGGCGCTCGGCCCCGCTTCCCAGGTGCTCAACGCCTATCCGCTCATGAACAGCACGGCGGTGGCCGAGGGCCAGCGGACGGCGGCGCCCGACCAGCGGGTATTCATTCTCACCCGCTCCGCCTTCGGCGGCCAGCAGCGCAACGCGGCGGCGACCTGGTCGGGCGACACGTCCTCCACCTGGACAGCCTTGCGCAAACAGGTTCCGGCCGCGCTGGGCTTCTCGATTTCCGGCATTCCCTATTGGACGATGGACATCGGCGGATTTGCGGTGCCCCCGCGATTCTCCGATCCCCACGCCAGCGCCGCCACCGTCGCGGAATGGCGCGAACTCAACACGCGCTGGTTCGAATTCGGGACCTTCGTTCCGCTCCTGCGCGTCCACGGCGAAATGCCCTTCCGCGAGATGTGGCAGTTCGGCGGCGAAACCGATCCGGCCTATCGGGCCCAGTTGAAGTTCGATCGGCTGCGCTACCGCTTGCTGCCCTATATCTATTCGCTGGCGGGCGCGGTGACGCGCGAGGATGGCACCATCCTGCGGCCCCTGGTCATGGACTTTCCCGACGATCCCCGCGTCCTCGACATCGCCGACCAATACCTCTTCGGGCCCGCCTTGCTCGTGAGTCCGGTGACGGCGTTTCGGGAGCGCCGCCGGCCAGTGTATCTACCGGATGGGACCGCGTGGTACGATTTTTGGACCGGGACCGTCCAGGCGGGCGGGCGGTCCATCGAGGCCGCCGCGCCCTTCGACGAAATTCCCATCCACGTCCGGGCCGGAGCCATCGTGCCCTTTGGCCCGCCCTTGCAATACACGCTGGAAAAGCCGGCCGACCCGCTCACCGTCTACGTGTACGCCGGCGCCGACGGCGCCTTCACGGTGTACGAGGACGACGGCTTGACCAATGGCTACACCCGCGGAGCGTACAGCCTCATTCCCGTGACCTGGAACGACGCCCGGCACGTGCTGACCCTCGGCGCCCGGACCGGTTCGTTTGCCGGCATGCGGGCGGAGCGAACCATGCGCATCGTCCGGGTGGCGCCCGATCATCCATCCGGCTATCCCTTCGACGGCCCGGCGGACCGCGAGGTGCGCTACACCGGCCAAGCCGTCGCGGTCACGTTACCTTAACTTGGCGCGATTCGCGTCTGCGCCGGCGGCGGGCCCACCGAGGCGCGAATGACCAAATCGACTGCAAATACCGTCGGCCGCGCGGGCGCCGGCCGCGCGTCGGCCGAATCGCCCATGCGGTCCAAGAGGAGTTCGACCGCCCGAGATCCCATGGCGCGCAATGGTTGGCGCACCGCGGCCAATTGCGGCACCGTCGTGCGAGCGGCTACCGTGTCGTCGAACCCCGCCACGGACATATCCTCGGGCGCCTTTAGCCCGACTTCGGCCATGGCTTCCAGGCAGCCCATGGCGATGGCGTCGTTGGCGCAGAACACCGCCTGCGGCAAGGGCTGACCGACATGCTCCCGCAGCCAGCGGCGAAAGGCGCCGTATCCGCCCGGGGCGCTGAAGGCGGACTCGCACACGAGGTCGGGGTCGAAACGGATCCGGCCGGCCGTCAATGCCCGACGGTAACCGCGCAGGCGCCGCAGCGCACCCAGGGCGCCCCGCTCGCCCCCCAGATGCAGAATCCGCCGGTGGCCGAGCTCGATCAAATGGCGCACCATCTGGCAGGCGCCCGATTCCTCGTCGCTCTCCAAGTTGATGACGCCGGGCAGAGGGTGATTGGCGTGGAGCGCCACAAAGGGCGTGTGCGGCGGCAGGGCCCGGCCGGCGGCCGTGGGCATCCGGGGACCGACCAGGATCATCCCGTCGATGCGGCCGTCGCAAAAACCGCCGAGGCGCGCCGCATCCTCCGCCCAGTTAGCCAGAGAGAACACCGTGGTGTTCTGCCCGTGGGCCGTCGCCGCCGCGACCACCCCGGCGAACACCTCCAGAAAGTAGGCGTCGATCTCGCCGTCGCCGAAGACCGCGGCGACCCCGATCGTGTTCATCCGCCGATTGGCCAACGCGCGGGCGGCGGCGTTGGGCCGATAGCGCAGCCGAGCGGCCGCGGCGAAGATCCGCTCCCGCGTGCCCGCGGAAATGCGCGAGGAGGTGCGGGCCGCGTTGAGCACCGCCGAAACCGCCATCGCCGAAACGCCGGCGGCCCGGCCGACATCGGCCAGGGTGGCCGCCCGCTTCGAAGAATGCTGCCGAATATGGACCATCGACCGGCCTACTCTCACGAAATTGCCCGGCCTTGTCCCGGCTTTTTTGGTCGATTTATCCTCTGGATGGGCGTTTTCTGAGCGTTCTACCCCACCCCTATGCGAGTGCGCCTCCTCCGCCCGGTCTCGCTATCAATCGTCTTGGCCGTCGGCCGGCTCGTGAGTGTCGCCTCGGCGGCGCCGGCCCGGGAGTCGTACCACTGGGACAACGTGCGCATTGGCGCCGGCGGCTTCGTCACCGGGATCGTCTTTCATCCGAAGGCGGCCGGACTGGCCTATGCCCGCACCGACGTCGGCGGAGCCTATCGGTGGGAGGCCGCCACCGCCCGCTGGGTGCCCTTGCTCGATTGGATCAGCCGGCCCGATTGGAACCTGATGGGAGTGGAGAGTCTGGCGGTCGACCCGGGCGATCCCCGCCGCGTCTATCTCGCGGTCGGCACCTACACCTTTCCCGGGGCGAGCAATGGCGCGATCCTGCGCTCGGCCGACCAGGGGCGCACCTGGCTGCGCGCGGACTTGCCGTTCCGCCTGGGCGGCAATGAAACCGGCCGCGGCAATGGCGAACGCCTGGCCGTCGACCCGCTCGCTCCGGCCATAATCTATTTCGGCACGCGCCGCGACGGCCTGTGGCGCAGCCGCGACGCCGGCGAACATTGGACCAAGGTCCCCGGCTTCCCGGATGTGCCCGTATCGGCCACGGAAGATCCCCTGACCTCATGGCAGGGGAGCCCGGCGCAAGCCGTCGGCATCGTCTGCGTGCAATTCGACCCGCGGGGCGCGGTGGCGGGCCAACCCACGCCGACCGTCTATGCGGCGGTCTCCACCCGGGCGGTGTCGCTCTTCGTCAGCCACGACGCGGGCGCAAGCTGGCAGGCGCTGGCCGGTCAGCCCACCGGACTGCGGCCCAACCATCTCGTCCTGTCGGCCGACGGCCAGCTCTATATCTCGTACGGCCTCGACCCCGGCCCGAACGCCATGCGCGACGGCGCGGTGTGGCGCCTCGACCCCGGCAAAGGATCTTGGACGGACATCACGCCGATCAAGCCGGCCGCCACCGACCAGACTTTTGGCTATGGCGCCGTAGCCGTGGATCCCGCCCATCCGCAGACGGTGATGGTCGCCACATTCTGCCATTGGAGCCCCCACGACGAGATCTTCCGGAGCACCGACGGCGGCCGCTCCTGGCGCCCGCTGCTCGACTCCTCGACCTGGGATCACACCAACGCGCCCTGGACCCGCGCGATGACGCCGCACTGGATTTCCTGTATCGCAATCGACCCGTTTGCCGCCGACCACGTCCTGTTCACCACGGGCTACGGAATCTGGGCCGGCGCGAACCTCACCCGCACCGACGCGGGCGAACGGGCGCACTGGACCTTTGCCGATACCGGATTCGAGGAAATCGTGCCGCTCGACCTGATCAGCCCGCCGGAAGGCGCGCATCTGCTGAGCGCCGTGGCCGATCTCGACGGCTTTCGGCACGACGACCTCGGGATCGCCCCGCCAGCCTTCGCCGCACCGCCGCGATTTAGCAACTGCACCTCGATCGATTTCGCGGGCCGGGCGCCGCGCTGGGTGGCCCGGGTCGGCATGGCCCGCCATGGAGGGGACCAGGTGAATGGCGGCGGCTGGTCGGACGATGGCGGCGCCACCTGGACCGCGTTCCCCGCGGTGCCCGCCGGTATCCGCGGCTCCGGCGCGGTGGCCGTGGCGGCCGACGGCGCCACCCTCGTTTGGGCGCCCTGGGGCGTGGTCGCCCATCGGTCGACCGACCGCGGGCGCACCTGGACCGCGTGCCAGGGCCTGCCCGCTGGCGCGGCGATCGCCGCCGACCGGGCTGATCCCCTGTCCTTTTACGGTTTCGACGGCCAAACCGGACAGGCCTTCGCCAGCCGCGACGGCGGCGCCAGTTTCGGGCCCGGTGCCACCATCCTGGCCGCCGCGTCGGGCCGCCGTTCGAACGACGCCGATCTGCAAGCGGTGGCCGACCGGCCCGGCGACGTCTGGCTCGGCACCGATGCGGGACTGTTCCATTCCACCGACGGCGCCGCGCATTTTTCCCGGATCGCCGGTCCCGATTCGGCGCCGGCCGTCGGCCTGGGCCGGGCGGCACCCGGCCGCTCCTACCCCGCGATATTTGTCGCCGGCACCTGGGGCGGCGAGTCGGGCCTGGGCCGCTCGGACGACGCCGGCCTGACGTGGGCCCTGATCACCGACGCCGCCCATCAATTCTCCGCGGTATCGCGCCTAACCGGCGACCCGCGGGTATTCGGCCGGGTCTACCTGACCACCGGCGGGCGCGGCATCATCACCGGAGAGCCCGCCACCGTACCGACCCGGCCTTAGATTTTTACCATGCGTTACCTCAAGACCCTGCTGTCCCTCCTCTGCCTGCTCGGCGCAGCCGGCGCGGCCCGCGCCGATTCCGCCCCCATCGCCAGCCCCCGCGATCGTCTGCTGCTCGATTTTGGCTGGAAATTCCACCTGGGCGACGACTGGGGACCGGGCTATCTCCTGACCAAGGCCGGCACCGGCATCGGTCCGGCCAGCACCAACTTCAGCGACGCGAGCTGGCGCTCGGTCGATTTGCCCCACGACTGGGCCGTCGAGTTGCCCTTCGATCCGAAGGCCGACATCTCGCACGGTTTCAAGCCGGTCGGCCCCGGCTTTCCGCAGAACAACGTCGGCTGGTATCGGCGCACCTTCGCGCTGCCGAAGGCCGACGCCGGCCGGCGCATCTGGCTGGAATTCGACGGGGTGTTCCGCGACAGCACGGTCTTCGTCAACGGCTGGTTCGTGGGCCGCCAGCCCAGCGGCTACAGCAGCTTTCGCTACGACATCACCGATATCGCCCAGTGCGGCGAGCCCAACGTGGTGACCGTGCGGGTCGACGTTTCCCAGCTCGAAGGCTGGTTTTACGAGGGCGCGGGCATCTACCGGCACGTCTGGCTGGTCAAGACATCCCCCCTGGCCATCGCGCCAGACGGCGTGGGCGTTGCCAGCCGCTTCGCCGGCGATCCCACCGCCGGCCCGGCGGAGATCGACCTGCAGGCGCGCATTCAAAACGACGGCCCTGCGGCCGCGGGCACGGCCACCTGGGAAATCCTCGCCCCGGACGGCCGGACTCTCGCCACGGCGAGCCAACCCTTCCAGGCAGCCGCGGCGGGCACCGTCGATCTGTCCGCCCGCACGCAGGTCGACGTACCCGAACTGTGGTCGCCCGAAACCCCTCGGCTTTACACGCTGGTCACGCGCATCCAGAGCGGCGGCGTCGCGGTCGACCAGGTCAAAACCCATTTTGGCATCCGCACGGTCGGCTTCGACCCGAATCGCGGCTTTCTGCTCAACGGCCGGCCCTACGAGCTCAAGGGCACCTGCAACCACCAGGATCACGCCGGGGTGGGCGCGGCCCTGCCCGACGCCCTGCAGGACTTCCGGATCGCCCGCCTGAAGGAGATGGGCAGCAACGCCTACCGCACCTCGCACAACGCGCCGACTCCCGAACTGCTCGATGCCTGCGACCGGCTGGGCATGCTCGTCATGGACGAAAACCGGCTCCTCGGCAGCGACGCGGCCAATCTCGAGCGCCTGGACAACCAGATCCGCCGCGACCGCAATCACGCAAGCGTCGCCATCTGGTCGATCGCCAACGAGGAGTTCGCGGTGCAGGGCACCGCCGCCGCCGGGCGCGTCGCCACGACCATGCAGGCGCATATCCGGCGCATCGACCCGACGCGGCCCATCACCTACGCGGCGCCGGTCGGCGACGAATTCGTCGGCATCAACGCGGTCATCGAGGTCCGCGGCTGGAACTACCATGTGGGCTCCGGCATGGATGACTACCACCGCGAGCATCCGCTTCAGCCCAACGTCGGCACCGAGCAGGCGAGCACGGTCGGCACCCGGGGCATCTACGCCAACGATCCGGTCCGCGGCTATGTGACCGCCTACGACGACAGCGCGCCGTCCTGGGCCCAGACCGCCGAGACCTGGTGGACCTACTTCGACGCCCGGCCGTGGCTATCGGGCGGTTTCGCCTGGACCGGCTTCGACTACCGGGGCGAGCCGACGCCCTACGCCTGGCCCTGCATCAGTTCGCATTTCGGCATCATGGACACCTGCGGGTTCCCCAAGGACAATTACTTCTACTACCAGTCCTGGTGGACCGCGGCGCCGGTATTGCACCTCATGCCCCACTGGAACTGGGCCGGCCGCGAGGGCCAGGTGATCGACGTGCGCGCCCTGAGCAATTGCGACGCGGTCGAGCTTTCCCTCAACGGTCGCGATCTCGGCCGGCAAACCCTGGCCCGCGATTCGGTGGCGCGCTGGAAGGTGCCCTACGCGCCCGGCGTGCTCTCCGCCCGCGGTTACCGCGGCGGCCAACTCGTGGCCGAGACGAAGGTCGAGACGACGGGAGCGCCCGCCGCACTGCGCCTGACGCCCGACCGCACGACGATCGGCGCCGACGGTCGCGATGTCTCGGTGATCACGGTCGCGGTCGTCGACGCGCAGGGTCGGGTGGTCCCGACCGCCGGCACGGCGGTGCAATTCGACCTGGCCGGGCCCGGGCGTATCATCGGCGTGGGCAATGGCGACCCCAGCTGCCATGAACCCGACGTGTATGTGCGCGGATCGGTGGCGCGGTGCATCCCGATCAACGCCTGGCGCTGGACTAAAATCGACGACCCGTACGCGGACAAACGCCCCGAAACGGGGGTGCAGTTCGACGACTCGGCCTGGGCGACGGCCGATGCGACCGCCGAAAGCGGACCCTTCGGACCGTCGGACAAGGGCGTGATGCGCACCCATTTCACCGTGGCTCCGGCCGATTTGTCGGCGGCGGTGGTCGAACTGACTTTCGGCAAGATCGAGGGCGGACTCACCGTATTCGTGAACGGCGTCAAGGTGGGCCCGGCCGGCGATGCCCGCGGGCCGTCGGTGTACGACGTCAAGGCGCTCCTGCACCCCGGAGAAAACACGGCGGCGGTCATTATCGCCAATTACGGCGTGGCGGCCGGCGTCAATCGCGGCGTCAATCTTCGCCTGCAGGACCCCGCCCCCGCCCCGCAGTGGAGCCGGAGCGTGTTCAACGGACTCGGCCAGATCATCGTCCAAGGTTCGCGCACGAGCGGCGCCCTGGCGCTGACCGCCGCCGCCGCCGCGCTCGCGCCGGCCACGGCGACGATCCAAACCCAGGCGGTCGCCCTCGCGCCCGCGGTGCCTTAACCCGGATCGGGCGCCGCAGGTCCCGACCGGGCGGCGCCCAAATTCCCTTCCCTTTTCGTCCCGGATTTTTAGCATTAGCGCGCGTGGGTTCGCTTCGGTCCATCGGTTCGCGGGAGGTCCTGGCTGCTATCGGGCGGCTGGCGGATGCCATTCGAGCCCGCCACAGCCCGGGCGAGGATCTGTGGCTCGTGGGCATCGCCAACGGCGGCCTCGCCGTGGCCGACCGGTTGGCGGCGGCGGTCCGCGCGGGCGGGGTTCCCGTGCACGCGGGCACGATCGATATTTCGTTTCACCGCGACGACATCGGCCGCCATCCCATCCCCAAGGAGTTTTCCCCCACCATTCTGCCGGGCGACGTGACCGGCGCGACCGTGATCCTGGTCGACGACGTGCTGTTCACCGGCCGCACGGCCAAGGCCGCCCTGGACGAACTCTTCGATCACGGCCGCCCCGACCGGGTCGAATTGGCCGTCCTGGTCGACCGCGGCGGCCGGCTCCTGCCCATCGCCGCCGACTATGTCGGCCTCACGGTCTCGGCCCAGCCCGACGAGACGGTGACCGTGGCGCTGCCGGCCGACCGGCCGGAGCGGGCCGCCATCCGGATCGCCCGGCCGCGCCCCCAACCCGCCTGATTGGCATGACCTGGAAACGCCGCCACCTGCTGACCATCGAGGAATTGAGCCTGGACGAGATCGACCAGCTCCACGCGACCGCCACGGCGTTCAAGCGGATCCTCGGCCGCAGCGTCAAGAAGGTCCCCGTCCTGCGCGGCAAGACGATCGTCAACCTCTTCCTCGAGCCGAGCACGCGCACGCGCCTGGCCTTCGAGATGGCGGCCAAGCGCCTGAGCGCCGACGTGATCTCCTTCGATGCGGCCAGTTCGTCCACCACCAAGGGCGAGACGCTGCGCGACACCGCCCAAAACATCCAGGCGCTCAACGCCGACATGATCGTCCTGCGGCACGCCGCCTCGGGCTCGCCCCTGTACCTGTCCAAGCTGCTCACCATCCCGGTCATCAACGCGGGCGACGGCGCCCACGAGCACCCGACCCAGGGCCTGCTCGACACCTTCACGATGAAGGAGCACCTGGGCTCCCTGCAGGGCCGCAAGGTCGTGATCCTGGGCGACATTCTCTTCAGCCGCGTCGCCCGCTCGAACATTCATGCGCTCACCAAGATGGGCGCCGCGGTCACGCTGGTCGGCCCGTCCACTCTAGTGCCGCACTGGTTCACCGCCCTGGGCGTGACCGTCTCGCACGACCTCAAGAGCGCCCTGGCCGACGCCGAGGTCGTGATGCTGCTCCGCATCCAGCACGAACGCCAGTCGAGCAGCCACTTCCCCTCGCTCGGCGAATACACGAGCATGTTTGGCCTGAACAAGGCCCGGGCGGCCTGGCTCAATCCGCGGGCGATCATCATGCACCCCGGTCCAATCAACCGCGGCGTCGAAATCGACAGCGAACTGGCCGACGGCGAACGCAGCGTGATCCTCGAACAGGTCGCCAACGGCATCGCCGTGCGCATGGCCGCGCTTTACCTGTGCGCCGGCGGCCAGCCGGAGCACGTGGGGGCCGGCCGCCCCTCCCGCTGATGCCCACCCTCTGGATCACCCGCGCCCGGGTCGTCGACCCGGCCACCCGCCGCGACCGCCTCGGCGACCTGTTCGTGCGCGACGGCCGCCTGGTCGACGCCCTGTCCCCGGCCGAACGCAAGCGCGCCCGCCGCATCGACGCCACCGGCTGGGTCGCCTGTCCGGGCCTGGTGGACATCCATGTGCATTTTCGCGAACCCGGCCAGACCCACAAGGAGTCGATCGGCACGGGCTCGCGCGCGGCGGCGGCGGGCGGCTACACGACGGTCGTGTGCATGCCGAACACGGCTCCGCCGGCCGACAATGTCGGCACGATTCAATTCATCAAGGACGCGATCGCCCGCGACGCCGTCGTCAAGGTGCTCCCGACCGGCTGCATTTCGGTCGGCCAGAAGGGCCAGGGGCTCGCCCCGATTGGTTCGCTCAAGCGCGCGGGCGTGGTCGCCATCACGGACGACGGCGACTGCGTCCAGTCGAACGAACTCATGCGGCGGGCCGCGGAGTACGCGCGGATGTTCGACCTGCCGATCATGGACCATTGCCAGGACCAATCCATGACCCAGGGCGCGGTGATGAACGAGGGCGTCGTGTCCACCCGCCTCGGCCTGCGCGGCTGGCCGCATGCGGCCGAGGATCTGATCGTCTCGCGCAATGTGATCCTCTCGGCCTGGACCGGCGCGCACATCCACCTCCAGCACATTTCCTCGGCCTATTCGGTCGACATCGTCCGGCAGGCCAAGGCCCGGGGCGTGCGCATCACGGCCGAGGCGACCCCCCATCACCTCGCCCTGACCGACGAGGCGCTCGCCGGCTACGATCCGAACTACAAGATGAATCCGCCCCTGCGCACCGAGGACGATCGCCAGGCGCTGATCGCCGGCCTGCGCGACGGCACGCTCGACTGCATCGCCACCGACCACGCCCCGCACACCGACTACGAGAAGGACCGCGAATTCGATTCGGCGCCCAACGGGATCATCGGCCTCGAAACGGCCCTGCCCGTCGTCCTAGCGGTGCTCGGCCGCACCGGCCGCGGCCGTCTGGCGGCCGCCATCGACCTCATGACCCGCCAGGCGGCGCGCATCCTCCGACTCGAGGCCGGCACCCTGGCCCCGGGCGCGCCGGCCGACATCTGCCTCTTCGATCCGGCTGAACGCTGGCGCTACGACGCCCGCGCCGGCCAGAGCAAGTCGAGCAATTCGCCGTGGAACGGCGCCACCCTGACCGGGCGGGTAAAGCTGACGATCGTCGACGGCCGCGTCGTGTTCGACCGCGGCAAAATCCTCTGATGGCGCCCGTGACGGTGGTTGCCTGGGTGGCGGAAGGGCTGCTGCTCGGCGCCGGGACCCTGGCCGTCATCGGGTGGCTGGCCCGCGGGCGATGGCGGGGCATCGACCGATTGGCGCCCTGGCCCGGGAGCCTCGCCCATGTGTTTCTCTACCTTCTGGCCGCACTGAGCGGGGTCTTCGCGCTGGCGAGCGCCCTGGCGCTCGTCCTCGCGCATGTGCGCTCGCTCAGCGACACCGTCAAGACCCTGATCGAATTCGCCGCGCAGGATGGAGGCATGCTCGGCGGCTGCGCCCTCTATCTCGTCGCCTACCGCCAGGTGGCGCCCGAGTCGGCCTCCCCGCCCATCCTCGGAGGTTCCCCGGCGCTGGTGCGCGGTTTCACGACCTTCGCCCTGAGCTGGCCCTTCGTCTTTGGTTCGACGATCGCGAGTCAAAAACTCTTTGAGGTCCTGGGCCTGCCCGTCGTCCAGCAGAACGTGGCCGCCATGTTCGAAAACCTGACCACGCCGGCGCTCAAGATCACGTTCGGGCTGGTGGCCTGCGTGCTCGCCCCCGCGGCCGAGGAGTTTGTCTTTCGCGCGGGCATATTCCGCGCCCTGCGCTCCGTGCTGCCCCGCTGGACGGCCGCCTTGCTGTCGGGCGCCGCCTTCGGCGGAGCCCATTGGGCCATTGACCGCCAGGCGGGGGCCACCGTCATCCCCTTGACGGTGCTGGGCACCCTCTTCGCCCTCGCCTACGAGCGCACCGGGCGGATCAGCACGACCATCGTGGCCCACGGCCTGTTCAATTTGAATACGCTCCTCATGATGGCCGCCGGTATCAATTCCTAGGGGGACGCGCGCATGAAACTCTTCGCGCCGACCCCGCGCCATTCCGTGGCCGCGCTGGGCGAGGCCCGTTTGATCGCGCGCATTCGCCGCTGGCTCGGCCGCGCCTGCCCGCCGAGTCCGGCCGGCATCGGCGACGACTGCGCGGTGCTGCCGGAGGCCGCCGGGGCCGGGGCCCGTCTCGTGACGGTCGATCCGGTCGTCTACGGGCGCCATTTTGATGACCGCCTGGCGCCGGCCGCCGCCGGGGCCAAGCTGCTCAAGCGCAATCTGAGCGACATCGCGGCCATGGGTGGCCGACCCGAGGCCGCCGTCGTGGCCCTCGCCCTCGATCCGCGCGTGCGCGTGGCCTGGCTGGAGGAGTTTTATCGCGGGCTCGCCGCCGCCGCCCGGCGCTACCGGGTGGCGATCGTGGGCGGCGACGTCGCCCAGGCCCCGGGCGTCTTCGTCGCGACCCTCACGCTCCTCGGTTCGGCCGGTTCGACCGGCCGGCGCACGCCGCTCCTGCGCACGGGCGGGCGCATCGGCGACGTCCTCTATGTCACGGGCGAACTCGGAGCGAGCGTGGCCAGCGGCCATCATCACCGATTTGCGCCGCGCCTGGCGGAAGGGGCCTGGCTCGCCCGCCAGCCGGCGGTGCGGGCCATGATGGATATCAGCGATGGGCTGGCCAAGGACCTGCACGCGGTCACTCCGGCCGGCGCCGCGCCGGTCATCCTCGCCTCCCAGGTGCCCCGCCGCCGCGGCGCCGACCTGCAATCGGCCCTGACCGAGGGCGAGGACTACGAACTGCTGGTCGTCGCCGACCGCCGAGCCGATCTACCCGCTTTCGAGCGCGCCTGGCGCCGCGCGTTCCGGCGGGTGCGCCTGACCCGCATCGGCGAGTTCCGCCGCGCCGGAAAAGCCGTGCCTGGCGCCGTCAACCTGGATCATTATCGCGGATATGAACATCTCCGGTAGCATCCTCGCGCGGTTGCGCGCCGGGGTTTTGACCGCCTCGTCCGGCGAAACGCGGACGCTGGCGCAGGAATTGACGGCCGTCCTGCCGGCCGATGCGATCCTGGCCCTGCACGGCGACATGGGCGCCGGCAAGACCACATTCGTCCAAGGCCTCGCCCAGGGCTTTGGCGTCGAGGAGGCCGTGACCAGCCCGACCTTCAATATCTACACCCTGCACCGCGGCTCCGCCCGCCTGCTGGTCCATGTGGACGCCTATCGACTCCGTTCGGGCGCCCAACTTTCGGCGCTGATGATCGACGATTTTGTGCCCCGCCCGCCCTTTTGCGTCGCGGTCGAGTGGCCGGACAACGTCGCGAGCTGGCTGCCGGAACGAGCCTGGCACCTGCGCCTGGCGATCACGGCCGACGGGCGCCATGCCGTGCAGTTGGGTTAGGGAATGTTCGCGAACCCTCCCCAGACTTAAATCCGCATAAAGTCCGGCGAAAGGTCCCGGACGCACCGTGATGGTCCAGGCCGAAACGTCGTCTATCCTTAAGGACTAGGAGCGACCGGCGGCTCCGGCGGCGCCGACGGCTCGGGCAAAGGCGCCGCCGCACTTGGAGCCGCTTCGGCGCTGGAGTGCTCGATCGCGAGAGGGGCGGAAACATCCAGCGGGGCCTCCGCCGGCGGCGGCTCGGACGCCGGCGCGGCCGCGGCCGGCACGGGCTCGGCCGGCTCCGCCTCGGGGTTCGCCGTGAACGAATCGGAAACCTCGCCGCCCGCGGCCGATTCCGGCGGACTGGCGGCCGTCTCGGGCGCACCTTCCGGGAAGTTCTCGGGGTCGAGATCCTCGTGCTCGGCCTCCTTCTTGCGGGCCTCGACCATCGGCGCCGGCGCGTAAAGCGTGCCGTCGATAAACTCGGTGACGTAGCCCTCGCGGACCAGCCAGAGCAAGTCGGCCTGCAGCCGGGCCACCTTCTCGCGCTGCTCGATCGTCAATTCGCTGGCCACCGGGCCCGCGGCTTCGCCTTCGGCCGTTCCGCCGATCGGAATATCGAGAAAGCGCCGGGGCAGATCCCCGGCCTTCACGATCGGGTGGGTTTCGATGAAGCTGATCAACGCGCCGATCGAATCGGCGAACACCTGGCCCGGCGTGCGGAACTTGCGCTTGACCGCGCAGACGTAGGAGACGCCCTTCGCCCCCTTCT
>CAZWMF010000002.1:0-10606 GCA_964634535.1 uncultured Opitutaceae bacterium
GCGGGCAGCCCGGTCGTAACGGGCGGCGGACCCGGCGTGATCACCTATACCGGCGGCACGCCGCAGAACAACTATGTCATGAGCAGCGCGGCCCAGTCCCCCGCATTGGTGACCGACGCCCCGTTCCTCAGCGGCACGGGCCAGACGACCAACACCTACTCGACCGTCGAAACGTTGAAGGAGGAGTACAAGGCGATCACCAAGCTCTCGACCAACGCGGTCGTGCTGCAGACGTATCTCCTGGACAATCTGGCGGTCGGCACGTTTGGCCTGCGGCGGGATAAGGACGAGCAGGGGTACCTGACCACCAACGGGGTCGACTCGACCAGCGGCGTGGTCGACGCGCTGCCGTTCAATCAGTATGCGAGCGGACCCTTGGGCACCGCCCAGGCGCAGACCAAGACATACGGCCTGGTGTTGCACGGCCCGAAAATCGGCTCGGTGGATCTGAGCTGGTTGAGCGTGGGCTACGATCAGTCGGAGAATTTTGTTCCGAATGCGGGTTCGGTCGATTTGTTGGGTAACTCGGTGCCGAATCCGACGGGCAAGACCAAGGATTACAGCGTCATGGTGAACTTGCTGGGCGGAAAGCTCACCGCCAAGATCGATTGGTTCACCAGCATGGCCAACGGTTCGCCCGACGCGGCCGTGAATTTCCCGTTGGTGCAATGGACGATTCCCTTCGAAATCCTTGGCTCATTCGCCGATTTAGCCAAGCAAGCGGGCGTGACCAATTATCAGACTGGTCTCGGTGCGAGCATCACGACGGGCGATCCGGCGCTAGCCTACGCCTATTCGGCCAACACCCAGTCCAAGGGCATGGAAACCGAACTGACCTACAACATTACCAAGAATTGGCGGGTGTTTGGCACGGTCACCCGGGAGCAGGCCGAACAGGCGAACATCGCCCCCCAGCTCACCGCGTTCATCGCCAACCGCGTGGCGTACTGGCAGTCCATCGGCATCATGAACGGACCCTACAAGACGACGCAGGATTGGGGTGGGACGTCGACCCCGGAGACCGGCGAGCAGGTTTTTCAGAACGACATTCTCGGGCCCGAAGTCCAATACCAGGCGGTCGATGGCCAACCGTCCCAGCAATTGCACAAGTGGAAGGTGTCGGTCGTCACCAACTACACGGTCGATCGCGGTCCGGTCAAAGGCCTGGGCGTGGGCACGGGCGTTCGCTGGCTCGACAAGACGATCATCGGCAATCCCGTGATTCTTGCGCCGGTCAATGGGGTGGAGACGGTCACCGGCTTGAACCTGGCCTCGCCCTACACGACGCCGGCCCAGACTTCGGTCGAGGCGTGGCTCAGCTACACGATGAAAGTCTACCAGGACAAATACCGGCTGTCCTTCCGTTTGCAGGGCGAGAACCTGCAATCGAAGAGCGGCGGGTCGTACCAGGCGGTATCCGCCAACGCGGACGGCACCCACGCGATATTCTCCATCGTGCCGCCGCCCACGTATTATTTCACGACGGAACTCAAATTCTAGGTTAGCGGCATAGGGGCCGCTTCGGCGGCGATCAGTCAGCGAGTCCTCCCGGGGACCCCGGGAGGACTCGCCCCTGAAGCCGCCCCGAATGGTCGCGCCGCCTGCCCGGTGTGCATCCCGGGCATCCGGTGGATCGCCAGCCGGCGCGCGGTCTGATCCGAACACAACGTATGGACGGGCCAGTGGCCGAGCGGCTCCGCATCAAGCGCAACGCGACTGCCGGACCGGCGCACGGGGCCGCATCGACCATCATGGCACTAAAGAAGCTGAAATCCAATTCGGACTCCCCTCCGGCCGAAGCCGCCGCGCCCGGCGACCGCGGCAAACTCCCGATGCGATCCCGGGGTCCGGGCAAGCGGGCGACCATTTACGATCTCGCGCGAATCGCCAAGGTGTCGGCCGGAACCGTCAGCCGCGTCTTGAACAATCGCGACCGGGTGAAGACCGAGACCCGCGAGGCCGTGCTGCGCGCCGCGGCGGAATTGAATCTCAAGCCGCAGGCGTCGGTGCGCGGCCGGGAAATCGCAATTCTTTCCGAGCCCACCTATCCGGATCGGTTTGGCGGATACGCCGGGACCTTGACCGCGCACCTCTCCTTCGCCTTCTCCCGTCGGGGCGTCGGCGTCGTCTTGCCGGCCAATCCCCTGACCGAATTGCCCACCAAGTTCATCGACGGCATCGTCGTGGTGACGGAGGCCAAGGCCTTGCGGGAATTGGTGGCCGGTCTCGAGCAGCGCATGCCGGTCGTGCATATCGACAAGTTCGTGATCGCCCGCAATGAGTACGTCGTCTGTTCCGATCATTTCGCCGCCGGCTACATGGCGGCCCGCCATTTCATCGAACGGGGCAAGCGCAAGCCGGCGTTCGTGGGCGGCGACTATGCGGCCTTCGCCGAGCGCCTCAAGGGCTTCAAGCAGGCCTTGGCGGAAGCGGAGGTTCCGATCGACGAGCAGCGCTGCTCGCTCTTCGGCCCCGAGAGCAATCTGATGTCGGTGGTCACCGGCGTCATGCGCGCCGGCGCCGATTCCATCTATGCGCCGGGTTCGAGCTTCGAGGCGCTCGAGGTCCTGCACGTCCTTACGTATGTCATGGGGCTGAAGGTGCCGCAGGACCTTTCCCTGATTGGGGGCGAAAACGAACGGGTCTCCTCGCTGCTCAATCCGCCCCTGACGACCATCGAGGAGCCCTTGCGGGAAATGGCCGAACAGGCGGCCGGCATGCTCGACCTGCTCACGACCGGTCAGCGCGTGGCCGAGCGCCGCGTCATTCTGCCCGTCCGTTTGGTGGACCGGAATTCGGTTCAATGACGCCCGGCGCCGCCGCACCCACCCGCCCGCGGCGCGCCTCGAGCGCATCCCGGATTTCATAGGCGCGGGCCTTGGTCAGGGGGTAATAGGCCAAGAGCCAGATGGCGACGATCGACCAGAGCGCCGTCGAAAACGCCAAGGTCAACCGCATGTCCAGCAGCGTCGACGCGGCTTGCCGCCCGCCGAGCGACGAATGGAAGCCGATGAGATTGAGCACGAGGCCCGCTCCGAAGAACGCGAGGGCCACGCCCGTCTTTTGGATCCACGAAAACAAGGACCCGAGCATGCCTTCCCGGCGCAGTCCGTGTTCGAGTTCGTCCGCGTCGCAGACGTCCGCGAGCATCGACGGAATCAGGACGCTGATGGCGGTCCAGACGGGACCGCAGAACAGGGGATCGATCAGGATCTTCCAGGGATTGCCGGGCGTGAACAGGAACCATTTGCCCACCGAACCGATCAGCACCAGCACGAAGATGACGCGCAGCGTCAACCGCTTGCCGTAGCGGTTGGCCATCGCGTTGACCGGCACGATGGCGAGTATGCCAAAGATGGCATAGGCCGACGATAGCACGCCCTTCCATTTGGTGCCCGCGATGATGTCGCCGCCGCAGACATTGTAGACCAGAAGGTAGTAGTCGATGTTGCTGGCGAGCATCCCGGCCAGCACCTGGCTGACCGTGAGGCCGAGGAGTACCGTGAACGCGCGGTTGCTGAAAGCGGCGCGGAAGGCGGGGGCCAGGCGCACCCGGTTCTGGCGCGCGGCTTTGGCGTAGTAGCGCTCGCGCACGAAGATTCCCGGAGCCATGCCCACGACGCCCATCGCCAGCAGGCCGATGGACCAACCAATGATGCGCACCCCCGCAAAGACGCTGCCGAAAACCGGGAGACTGGCGGCCCAAAAGGTCCAGCCATAGGTCAATTCGCCGATCTTTTGAAAAAAGCCGGCGAAGGCGGAGACGCGGGTGCGCTCCTGGTAATCGGGCGTCATCTCATACGTCAGGCTCATCAGCGGCACCGAAAAGATGGAGAAGCAGGTATAGAAGAGGAGCAGGGTCGCGGTCAGGTAGACGATGGTCGAAACCGGTCCGAGCCGGCGGGGCACCATCCAGATCAGGCCAAAGGCGATCGCCTGAAGGCAGGCGCCGAGGATGATGATCGGTTTGCGCCGGCCGAAGCGGGAATGAAGATTGTCGGAGACGATCCCGACCACGGGATCGGTCAAGGCGTCCCAAAACCTCGGTATTGCCAGCACGAATCCGAGCACCGCCGGATTGACGCCGAGCACCATCTGATACACCGGGATGGCGAGGCTCTTGACCCCGGAATTCCCATAAAAGATGGCGAAATAGCCGGAACCCAACGCCGTCTTTTCCCAAAAGCCGACCCGATCCGCCGCGCGGGTTACGCGGGCGGGGCGGACGGCAGGGCGGGCCGCGCCGGCCGGGGTAACGGGATCGACCGGGGAGGCCGCGGGGCGTTCGGCATCCATGCTAGAGCGCCGATTTCATTCGGGGCATTGGCTTGATCCGAACAGAACCTCGCGGCGGCGGCTAGCTCGAATGTCTCGGAAACTGGATTAGGTCCGCTCCGACGCTGCAAGCCCGCGTCCCGCGCCGGTGGCGCTTGGATTTAGACGGAGTTTCGTTCGATCAGGCGGATGGGCAGCATGATTCGCCGTTCGGAAACGCGGTGGCCGGTCGTGAGCCGGTCCAGCATCTCCACCGCCTGTTCCGCGATCGCATGCAAGGGCTCCTCGACGGTGGTCAGCGGCGGATTGAGCAGCGAGGACACCCGCTGGTTTTCGCCGCCGATCAAGGCGATATCCTGCGGCACCTTCCGGCCCATCACATAGGTGAGGACGTGCAGGCATTCGAGGGCCTCAAAGCTCGAGCCGGGACAGTAGATGGAGTCGGCGCCCGCCCGCACTGCGCGCGTGACCACCGAGATGTGATTGCTTTCCGGCCCGTAGAGGGAGACCCGCGCATCGTCGGTGGGCAGGTCGGCTTCGACCAAGGCCTTTTTGAAGCCCTTCAAGCGTTCGGCGAATGCCGGGTAGTCGCCGCCGATGAATGCGGGGCGCACTCGACCCCGCTCGATCAAGTGCCGGGCGGCCACGTAGCCGGCTCCGAAATGGTCGGAGCAGACGACGTACTCGTCCGCGGTCGACCCGAATTTGTCGAGGTGCACGACCGGGATGCGCTTTTCCAGTTCGGCCACGAGCTGCCGGAGCACGCGATCCTGGGTCACCACGACGATGCCGTCCAGAAACTTGGTGGGCAATTCCTCGAGCGGATTGGACGGGAGCAGCACGCCGATGTTGCGTTTGGAAAAGGCGAACGAGAGGTACGCGGTCAACGTGGCGGTGTACCCGCCGATGCGGTCGGGATAGGTGGGCTCCGATATGAGGGCGACCTGCCGGCTGCGAACCGAGGCCTGCGGCTTGAGGTTGAGCACGGCGGCCGCCCGCAGGACCTTCTCGCGGGTTTCGGTTTTGACCCGATCCCGATTGTTCAAGACCCGGCTTACCGTGCCCGGCGAAACCTGGGCGATCTTCGCGAGATCGTAGATCGTGGCTTTCTTGGACCGTTGGGCTTTTTTCACATCCAAGGCCACGATGGCCGCTGCGGGCAGGCGCGTCGAGTCTTGGGCGAAAAAGTTTACTTTTTTCGGCATTAAGTCCAACTAGGGCCAGCTGTGCCCACCCTTGCCGACCAACCGGCCCAACCGGCGGCTATCCCGCCGGTCGGCGCCATGTCGCCGCTTTGGCCGTTGCTGACGCTGCTCGGCGTGGCGGCGGTGGCGATCGGGGCGTTGTTCTCGCGGTTGTCGCCGGCCGCGCCGGCGGCGGCCGCGCCCGAGGCAAGATTCACCGATGTGACGCGGGCTGCGGGCCTGATTTTGCCGGCCGACCCGGACGAGGCCGGAGGCGGGCCCGGCAGTCTCGGCGGGGCGGTGGCGTTTCTCGACTATGACGGCGACGGCCGACCCGATTTGCTTTACGTCGGCGGGGGCGGGTGCGCGCTCTTTCATAATGAGGGTGGCGGCCGGTTCCGCGAGACCACCCGGGCGGCCGGCCTGGACCCCAAGTTTGCCGGCATGAGCATCGCCGTGGGCGACTACGACAACGATGGCCGGCCGGACATTTACATCACCGGAATCGGCGGCAACCGCCTCTACCACAATCTCGGCCAGGGCCGCTTTGCCGACGTAACCGTGCAATCCGAGGTGGGGGGCGACGATCACGTCTGGAGCATGGGGGCCGTCTGGCTGGACCTGGCCGGCGAGGGCCGCCTCGATCTGGTCGTCTGCAATTATGCCCGGTGGTCCCGGGAGTCGGATTTTCGCTCCGCCCTCGCGGCCGCCCAGGCCGGCCCATCCTATGGCACGCCGCGCGCCGGCTTTGTAAGCTGTTTCCCCACGGTCTATCGCAATTTGGGCGATGGCCGGTTTGCCGACGTCACGCGGCAAACCGGTCTCGAGAAAATCGACCGGCAAACCGGATTCCCCCGCGCCTATCCGCTGGCGGTGGCCGCGGTCGACGCCGGCCAGAATGGCCGGCTGGATCTGCTGTTCAGCTACCAATCCGGGGACGACGTCCTCTTTCTGAATCAAGGCCGCGGGGTGTTCAAGGAGTGGACGCCGTCGGCGGAACGGCGCGAAGGCGTGTCGGCCGGTTTGGCTGCGGCCAGCGATCCCTGGTTTGCCCAGCGGATCGCCAATGGAGAGCGCCTCGCCGTCCTGCGGGAGAGCGGCTTCGCCCTGAATCCCGCCGCCGAGAGCGGGGATTCCCTGTGCCACCTGCGCGACAAACTGGGCGTCGCGCTCCTCGATTACGATTTGGATGGCCGGATCGACGTCCTGTCGGGCAACGGGCTGGCCGAGTCGGGTCTCGAGCTGTTCGATTTTGGCCAGGATTTCGCGGTGGCGCCGTCGCTCCTCTGGAACGACGGCCGGCGTTGGACGGCCGCGCCCGCGGGGGACGGTCCCCTGAGCGAACGCTCCCTGCTCCGCGGCATCGCGGTGGCCGATGTCTACGGGAACGGCCGCCTCGCGGTCGCGATTGCGTCAAATGGCGGGCCGCTGCGCCTGCTGCGCAACGATTTGAACACCCGGCATGCCTGGCTGAGGATTGATCTCGTGGGTACGCGGGGCCCGCGGGATGCGGGCGGAGCGCGGGTCGAGGTGCAGACTCCGCGGCGGGTCTATCTCCAGACGATGGAACCGGCCATGGGATTCATGGCCCAGTCGGAATCGACGCTCACCTTTGGGTTGGGAGACGACGCGCGCGTGAACCGGATTGTGGTGCACTGGCCGAGCGGGGTGCGCCAGGAAATCCGTTCGCCCGAGGTCGATCGCCGCCTGCTCATCACCGAGCCGGCTCGGTGAGGGAACGCGGGGCGAGCAATTCGTCCCCGGATTTTGGCGTTCGGCCCCAAATTCATTTTCAATTTGCGGAGGATCGGCGTACTGGCCCCATCCCCGTCTGTTTCCCCATGACTATCCGCCGCTGGCTTTTCCCCGTATTGATTGGCTGCGTCGCCGCGGCCCGCCTGAGCGCGGCCGACCCGGACAATGCGGTCTTATATTGGAATCAGGAGGCAATCGACGCCACCCGGCTCTCGCGCAATCCGCCGCCGATGTCGTCCCTGCTTTTCGCCACCTTCCATGTCGCGATATTCGACGCGGTCAACGGGATCACGCGAACCCATAGCGGTTGGCTGGTCAACGATCCGGCCCCGGCTGGAGCCAATATGGACGCCGCCGTGGCCGGGGCGGCGCGCACCGTCATCCTGCGCCTGTGGAGCCAGGCGACCGATCCCTACAATGTCGAAGTCGCCTACCAAAAGGCCCTGGCGGCGATCCCCGACGGGCCGGCCAAGACCGCGGGCCTGGCCTGGGGCGAGCAGGTGGCCGATCAGGTGCTGGCCAAACGCGCCAGCAGCGGCTTCGACAAACCGATCCCCGGCAAGTATTCGAGCACCGACCAAGGCAAATGGCGGGAGACGCCGCCCACGTTCCGCCCGGCCATGCTGCCCTATTGGGGCAAGGTCACGCCGTTTGTGATGACCTCGCCGTCGCAATTTCGGGCCCCGCCCCCCTTGCCGATCTCGTCCCGGGAATACGCGGACGAAATTGCCTTCGTCAACCGGGTGGGCCCGCGCGACGATGCCGACCGCAGCGAGTACCAGACGCTCTGCACGCCCTTCTGGTCGGACGATTTGGGCACCTCGACCCCGCCGGGACATTGGAATATGCTGGCCCAGATCGTGGCGCGCCGCCGGCACCTAACCGAACCGGAATGCGCGCGGCTCTTCGCGCTCCTCAACCTGGCGGAAGCCGACGGCGCGATCGGCTGCTGGGAATCCAAATACTACTACAGCGTCTGGCGTCCGGAGACGGCCCTCCGCGAGCTCGATCCGAAGCTCAATCCCCACGCGACCAACAATCCGGACTTCATTCCCAACATGCCGGCGCCAGCGTTCCCCTCGTACACCTCGGGGCATAGCACGTTTTCGGCGGCCGGAGCGCGGATTCTGGCCCTGTACATCGGCACCGACAGTTTCTCCTTTGACCTGACTTCCGACGGTCTGCCGGGCGTGGTGCACCACTTCGACCGGTTCTCCGACGCCCAACGCGAGGCCGGGATGAGCCGGGTCTGGGGCGGCATCCACACGATGTCGGACAACCTCGAGGCCCAGAAGATGGGAGTCCAAATCGCCGACTGGGTGTATAGCCATGCGCTTCAGCCCAAGGGATGACCGCTGGATCGTCGGAATCCTGAAATTCTCCCTGGTGGGGTGTTTTCTGGGTCACGGAGCTTTCGGGGTCATCACGAAGGCGGCCTGGCTGCCCTATTTTGCAGTCGCCGGCATTCCCGCGCACACCGCCTGGCGATTGATGCCCTGGATCGGGTGGAGCGATATTGCGACGGCTGCTTTGGTCATTCTCTGGCCCTGTCGGGCGCTGCTGGCGTGGGCCTCGGTTTGGACCGTTTGGACGGCGCTCTTGCGACCGCTGGCTGGCCAGGGCGTCTGGGGCCTGATCGAGCGCGCGGGAAACTACGGCGTGCCCCTGGCCTTGCTGGCCGTCTGGGGCTGGCGCAGCGGTTGGTTCGTCCGGGGGTGGCGTTCGACGGCCGTCGGGGCCACCGACCACCGGCGGCTAGCGCAGTGGATCCTGCGGATCGCCGGCGCCCTGGTGCTGGCAGGCCACGGCGGCTACGGCCTGATTCAGCATCAACCGGTATTGGCGCGCCAATATGCGATGTTCTGGCCGGGCGGGGCCGACGCCCTGGTCGCCTGGATTGGCGCCGGGGAGTTTGTGCTGGCTGGTTTCGTCCTCCTGCGACCGACGCCGGGCTTGCTGGGATGGGCCTGCGCCTGGAAGGTGCTGAGCGAAATGCTTTACCCGGTCAGCGGTTCGCCGTACTGGGAGGTGGTGGAACGATCCGGCAGTTATGGCGTCCTTCTGGCCCTGGCCTTGCTGCTGCGGACGGCGAGTGATTCGGCCGACGGTCGCGAGCGTCCGGCGTGGTCGGCCGCCCACGCGGTGGACTCATGATTCCCGTCCATCATCAGCGGGGAACCGAGGCGCGGGGCAAGTCGAAGGGTCCCCGCCGACCCGCCGACGCCGGCCGGAGCGAGGAGCCGCCGGATGCGCCGCGGCGGGCCGAGGTGTCCATTTTCCGCGCGGGATCCGCGCGCCTGTCCCTCTTCGCCATGCCCACGTTCCGTTTCATGTTTTGCGTCCTGCTCGGGGTCGCCGCGTCGGGTTTTGCCGACCCGGTCTATAAGGCTGAGCCACTCCAGCCGCGGGTCGGACCCGCGCCCGGACAGAAGCTGTTCGAGATTCTCCCGCCGGAGCAAACCGGCATGACCGTGCCCAACGTCTACAGCGATCCGCGCATGTGGGGCGATCGATTTCGGGAGCTGACCTTGGGGGCGGTCGAAACGGGGATCGCCGTCGCCGACTTCGATCGCGACGGCCGGCTCGACGTCTTCGTGGTCTCACGCAATGGCCCCTGCGCGCTCTACCGCCAAACCGCGCCGTACAAGTTCGTGAACGTGGCGGCGGCCGCCGGGGTGGATTGCGTCAGCGACAAGGGGAACATCGTCAGCGCCACCGTCGTGGACATCAACCAGGACGGCTGGCCGGATCTATACGTCTGCCGCTTTGACGCTCCCAATCTGCTCTTCGTCAACAACGGCGACGGCACGTTCACCGAACGGGCCCACGAATATGGTCTCGACGTCAAGGACGCGAGCGTCGAGGCGACCTTCGCCGATTACGACGGAGACGGCTACCTGGATTGTTTCCTCCTGACGAACGTTCTCGATTGGTCGAAAAGCCCGACCGGCCGCCGCAGCTATCTCTTCCATAATAATCACAACGGCACGTTCACCGACGTCTCGAAGGCGGCGGGCATCTGGGGCAACACCCAGGGCCACACCGCGATCTGGTTCGACGCCAATCAGGATGGCTGGCCCGACCTCTATGTCGCCAACGACTTTGAGACTCCCGACCGCTTCTATATGAACAACGGCGACGGCACCTTCACCGACGTGGTCGACGAGCGGCTGCCCCACGTGACGTATTTCTCGATGAGCGCGGATTCGGGCGACCTCAACAATGATGGCCTGATCGACTTCATGGTGACCGACATGCGGGATCATACCCACGCCGGCTTCATGACCGGCCTGGAGGAGATCGGCCGGGGCCTGTGGGAGATGGAGCGGGTGCCGGAGCTGATTCCCCAGTACATGTGGAATGCGACCTATCTGAACACCGGCACCGATCGG
>CAZWMF010000002.1:10616-28154 GCA_964634535.1 uncultured Opitutaceae bacterium
ATCGGTACCAGGAGATCGCCCATCTCATCGGCGTCGATGCGACCGGCTGGACCTGGGGGGCGCGCATGGCCGATCTCACCTGTTCCGGCCGCGAGGATCTTTTTTTTGTCGGCGGAATGATCCGCAATTTCATCGATCCCGATTTGGTGGACAAACAGAACGTGGCGCCGAACACGCGCGCCCGCGCCCTGGTCTGGAGAAATTCTCCCGTGCGCACGGAGCACACGCTCGCCTTCCGCAACCGCGGGAACCTCCAATTTGAAAATGTCAGCCAGCAATGGGGTCTCGACCACGTCGGGGTCTCGTTTGGCTGCGCGCTGGCCGACCTGGACGGCAACGGCGACCTCGACATCATCTACAATAATTACAACGCGCCGCCGACCGTCGTCCGCAATCACAACACCTCGGGGCACCGGGTGGTGTTCAAGCTGGTCGGCCGTCCCCCGAACCGCGACGCGATCGGAGCGGAATTGCGCATCGAGACCGCCGCCGGCGTGCAGGTCCGGCAAATCTACACCGAACGCGGAGTCGTCGCGAGCGAACCGGCCACCGTGCACTTCGGGTTGGGCGATGATACGGCGATCGCGCGGCTCGTCATCCACTGGCCGAATGGCCAGGTGCAGGAAATCGAGGATCTGCCGGTCGACCGGTTCATCACGATCCCGCAGCCGACCCTGGCCCCCGGCGAAACCGTCCGTCGGCCGCCGGCGCACCTCCACCATCCGGCCAATCCGACGGCGCTGTTCGCGGAAAATGCCCAGGCCCGCGGCTTGAAGTTCACGGACGCGCCGCAGCCGGTCGATGAATTCAGCGCGCAACGGCTGCTGCCGCGGCGGCAGGGATTTAGCGGGCCCGCGCTGGCGGTCGCCGACGTGAATGGCGACGGCATTCCCGATGTGTTCGTGAGCGGCACCGGCGGCCAGGCCGGCGTCCTGTACCTCGGCCAGGCGGACGGCACCTTTCAAGCGGCGCCCGACCAGCCTTGGGCGTCCGCCACCGACTCGGACGACGTCGGGGCGATCTTCTTCGATGCGACCGGCGCCGGTCATGCCGACCTCTACATTGCGAGCGGCGGCGTGCGCCACCAGCGGGGCGACCCGGCGCTCAACGACCGACTCTACCTCAACGACGGCCACGGCCATTTCACTCTGGCGCCGGCCGGCACCTTGCCGGACGACGGCGAGGCCACCTGTGTGGCGGCGGCGGCGGACTTCGAAGGCACCGGCCGGGCCGGGCTGTTCGTCGGCGGCCGGCTGGTTCCCGGACATTGGCCGGCCCCCCCCCGCAGTTTCCTGTATCGCAATATCGGCGGCCGTTTCGTCGACGTGACCGACGAGGTGGCGCCGGGCCTGCGGAACATCGGCATGGTGACCGCGGCCGTCTGGGCGGATATCGACGGGGACGGGCGGCCGGATCTGGTGCTGGCGACCGAATGGGGGCCGATCGTTTATTTCCACAACTCCGGCCATGGGTTGGAGAACTGGACCCGGAAGGCCGGCCTGGCCGGGCGCACCGGTTGGTGGAGCGCATTGGCGGTCGCCGATTTGAACGGGGACGGGCGAGCGGACCTGATCGTGGGCAATGTCGGGCTGAACACCAAATACCACGCCTCGGCCGCCGAACCGACGGTGTTGTACGCCGGAGATTTGGACAACCGGGGCCGCGAGGAATTGGTCGAGGCCCAATACGAGGGCGGCAAACTGTATCCGGTGCGCGGTCGCAGCAAACTGGGCTACTCTTTCCCGTGGATTCGCGCGAAGTTCCCGTCATTTGAGTCTTTTGCGCGGGCGACCGTGGCGGATATTTTTCCGGCGGACGCGCTCGCCAAGGCCCGGCGGTACGAGGCCACCGAACTGGCCAGCGGAGTGTATTTTCAGCAGCCCGACGGCACGTTCGTCTTCAAGCCGTTTCCGCCCGAGGCCCAGATTTCCCCGATCAACGGTTTCGTGGTGCGCGACCTCGACGGAGATGGCGTCACCGACGTGTATTGCGTGGGCAATAACTACGGACCGGAGCCGTCCACCGGGCGCTTCGACGGCGGGGTCAGCCTGCTGCTGAAGGGCGACGGCCGCGGAGGCTTGGTGCCGGTGCCGGCTTGGCGGAGCGGGCTGCTCGCCTACGGCGACACCCGCGCCGCGGTGGCGCTAGCCCTGCCCGGTCAGCCGGGCGTGCCCGCGATCGCGGTGAGTCAATGCAACGGTCCCGTGCTCCTGTTCAGTCCTAAACCGTCGCAACCAGCGGGCGCGCCGGTGGCTCAACGCTGACCCGGTGGCGGCAGGAACCGTCGCCAAGATCGGCTTTGGTCCGCAATTGGGGACCGGTTGCGCGGCGCAAGGTCTCGGCGAACTCGCGGTCGGATTCTTCGACCTGGCCTCATCCCAGGAGATCAGGGCGGCAAGTGCGCCAAGGTCTGTTCGCAGAGCGCCTCGGTTGCCGCGTCACCGGATTTCTGGGCCAGTTGCCGACCTTCCTCCAACAGGCGGCGCGCATCGTCTCCGCGGCCGAGATGCGCGTAGGTCTGCCCCAAAAACAGCGCGGCCATGGGCTCGGCCGACTGCAGGCGATGATAGGTTTCGAGCGGCGCCAGCGCCTCGGCGTAGCGTCCCTCCTGGCCATAGAGCAATCCCAGGCGGGCGTGCAGTTCGGGCAAATCCGGGCTGGCATCAAGGCCTTCGCGCAGGCGCTGCTCAGCCTCTTCCATGCGGTCGGCGCCGGCTGCGGCCATGGCGCTTTGCAGACACCACCGGGCCATCAATCGCCGGGCGAGCTCCAGGCCGGGATTGAATTCGTATAGCGGACGGAGGTATTGGGCGGCCGAATCGAGTCGGCCCGCCTCCAATTCGCCTTGGCCGAGCGCGATGAGTGCGCGCGGGTAGGTCGGCTTGAGGTCCAATGCCCGTCGGAGCGACGCATAAGCTTCCGCCGTCCGCCCGAGTTTGAGCAGGGTGTCGCCCAGATTGTAGTGGGTTTCGGCCACGGCGGGGGCGTGTTCGACGGCCAACCGGAACGCGGCGAGCGCCTCCTCGAGGCGTCCGGCCGCGCGCAGCGAATTTCCCCGAGCCGTTTCGAGATCTGCCGAGTGCGGGCTCGCGGCCAAGCCCTGATCGGCCGCCTGCAGCGCCGAATCGAGTTCGCCCAAATCGCGGTACGCCTCGCTGAGGCCGGCGTAGGCGTCGGAGGGCGCGTTGGGCAGCTTGACGGCCTGGGCGAACAGATCCCGAGCCCGGGCCGCCTCGCCCAGTTGGAGATAGACTCGCCCGAGATCGTCGTAGCCCAGCGGATCGGCCGGCGCAATCTGGATGGCGCGTTCGAGCAAGGCCACCCCATGATCGCCGTGGTTGGTCAACAGTTCGACTGAAGCCCAAACGGCGAGGCGGGCCGGATCGTAGCACCACGCCCGCAATTCCTCGAGCCACGGATCGTCGGCCTCGCGAAAGCGTCCGGCCGCCCGCCCCAAACCGCGCTCGCGCTTTGCCCCCGCCGCGTCGCCGCTGGCGTCCAGTATTTCGGCGAGAAGGTTGTGCGCGGGGTAGAATGTCGGGTGATCCCGGACCAGGGTTTCGAGCAGGCGGCGGCCCTCGTCGTGTCGGTCGCCCTGGAGCGCGCGTCGCGCCAAACCCAACCGGGCGTAGGGATCGCCCGGCAGCAAGGCGAGCCGACGGTGGTAGTCGCGCTCGGCCTCGTCCAATTGGCCCGTCTTGAACTCCCATTCCGCCAGCTTGAGCCAGGCCGGCGCATAGTCCGGAGCCCGCCGCACAGTTTCCCGCAGCCAAGCGGCCATGCCGGCGTCATCTCCCGCGGTGCGGCGCAAGTCCGCGATATAGTGGCTCCAATGGGCTTCGCTCGGTTGCTGCGCCGCCAGAATCCGCCAGCAAACCTCGGCCTCGCGATCGTAATCGTTCGCCTGGTAGAGACGGCCGAGTTCGGCGATGCCCTCGAGGGTCGAGCGGGCGGCGAGCGCCCGCTGTTCGGCTTGCTCGAGGGCGGCGGCGAAGGCCGCCGGGCGGCTGGATATCGCCGGCCGGGCGGGTAGGCGGGCCCGCCGTTCTTCGAACTCGACGTGGCGATGCCAGAGAGCCCAGCAACCCAATGCCAGAATGGCGGCCGCGGCGGCCGCGAGCAGTGCCCGCCAGCCGGGGCCCGGGCGATGGCGCGCGAGAGCGGGGGTGACTAGGGCGGACATCGCGGAGTGGTCGGCGGGCGGTGGGGGTGGGAGGGAGCGGGAGGGCCGCTCAGCGAATCGCATTTACCGGCCGATCGGAATGCCAAAACACCTGGGGCCTAGGGGCGCCATATTGCCGATCAACGCCCGCCCGATCAAGCGGTTCGGGCGATGGCGCGCGCCCCGTGAGTTCGGTGGGCTATCGAGGTCCCGCGGCATCGGCCCGAATGGCATAGAGGCGGTAACCGATATCGCGCGCCGCGGCCACCGTCTCGGCATAGGGTGAGTCGCCGACATCGAGGAATCCGATTTGATAGTTTTCGCCGTCAAACCGGCCGGTGAGCGCTTCGTCGTAGCATTGGAACCAGTGCGCGCCCACGATCACCGGGTTGCGCAGGGCGGTGCCGACATAGTACCGGTAGGCTTCGGCGCGGTGATCCTGATCGATGACCCCGCGCAAGCCGGTGTGGAACAGGCCGCGATCCAGCGCCCCCATGTGGAATTCGCCGACGAGCGCCGGCCGGTCGACCCCGACGGGCAGGACAAAGTCTTCGAGGGTGAAGGTATAGAGGTTGAAGCTGACCACATCGCAGTATTTCGCGGCCAGCCGGACGATCTCCTTGCGCTCGGTCGTGACCGCCGGCCAGTCGTGGAAGTCGAGCCGACTGCCGAGGTAGAGGGTGTCGGGCAGGAGGGCCCGGGCGACGGCGCTCACCTGGCGGTAATAGGCGTCGAACCAGGCCGGCTCCGCGCTCACGTGGATTTCGTTGTCGACGAAGAATCCGATGCACCAGGGATCGTCCTTGACCGCGGCCGCCGCCGTCGCCAGCACCTGGCGCAGGCGCGCGTTCCACGCCGGACTATCCGGATCGATGGGGGCCTCGCCGCGCCGGCTGGTCCATATCTGGAGAGTGTAGGGCACCCGGTGCTTGAGCATGAGCGCGCGATCGCCGCCGCCACCCAGCGTGTTCAGCCCCCAACTGCGGATGCGCTGCAGCAACCGATCGCCGACCGCCTCGCGCCAGCCGGGCCCGTATTTGATTTGGAGGTTTCGCGTGAGGAAGCTGCCGTCGGGCGCCGGGTCCGCGTAAAACCGCTCGCGTCCGCTGATCGGCGTGAGACTTTGGAAGAAATTGACGCCGTCGAGGCCGTTGGACCAAAACAGCCGGCCCGCGGGGTCCACGAACCACCACTGGCCGGCGACTTTCTCGACCCGGAAATGCCCGGTCGCCCGAAGGGGAGGCCCGCTCGCCCAGCCGCCGTATTGATCGAGATCGGGTGGTCCCGGATGGGCGGCGAGATCGGCGTCCTCGCGCGTCCGATGGCCGGCCAGATCCGCGTCCGCGTGGATTTTCCCGGGCCATTCCTTGTGCTGGTATTGGCCATAGCGGTCCACGAAGGGGAAAAACCCCGAAAGCGAAGGGACCGCCGATGAGCCGAAGGCGCGCACATTGCCGACCTCGACCTTGAGCGGTTGAGCCGGCGCGACTGCGAAAACCCGCAACTCCCGTGCGTGGATCGGCTCGTCGATTCCCGCCCAAAGCGACATCTTTCCCCCGGGGACGCCGTGCATCTGGGGAAATTCCCGGGCGAGCGCCGGCGCCAGGGTGCGGCGGCGGGCCAGGATATAGAGCGTGCCGGTTTCACCCGGGGCGACCGCGACGTAACCGCGTTCCCACGTGTTGGAGTTGAGGTCGGCGTAGATCCGGATCGGCGCGGAGCCCAGGTTGCGGACGTCGAGCGCCACGCCCAATCGGTCGTCGATGTCGGTGTCCGTTAGTGACAAGACCGCGGCTGGCCGGCCAATGCCGGCTGGGATAGTCAAGTCGAACGCCCGACCGCTGGAAACTGGCGCCACCGCAACCCCATCCACGGCAAAGCCCACGATGGGAATGGGCGGCCCTTCGGGCTCTTGCACCGACTGCGGGGGAGCGACATCGGCCGAAACCGCATGGGCGGACCGAGGCAAGAGAAGCACGCTGGCCACTGCGGCCAGCGCAAGCCAAGGGGTAGGCCGGTTCACAAGAACGGAAGTAATACTATTATCGGAAAAGTAAAACTGTTATATTAACGATGGATGGCGTTCGCTCCGGGTCAAGCCCGCAGCCGGCCGGCCCCTTGAATTGGCCTCCAAATCCCTGGGAATCGGGTCAATCCAGGCGCGGCGAGGAATCTGGGCTAAGAGCCCACCGTCTGGCCCAGAAGGCTCGCGCATCGCGCGGCCGACGCGGCATCGCCCGATTTTTGGGCGAGGGCCTCGCCCTCCCGGTATTGCTGGAGAGCCTCGGCGTGTCGCCCGGCGGCCTCGAGGGCCTGGCCCAGGCCCAGGCGCAGGGCGGGCTCATCCGGCAGGAGGCTGACGCCGCGCTGCAGCACGGTGACGGCGCCAAAGGGGGAGCGCTGTTCGCGCAGCACTTGGGCGAGCGTTGCGTAGAGGACGGGGGTTCGCGGCGCCGCGGCGAGACCCATTTCCAGGGCGGCCCGGGCGTCCGTCAGGCGGTGCAGCGAGCGATAGATTTGGGCAAGCGCGTCGTAGGCGAGGCCGTCCCCCGGCGACAACCGCACGGCCCGCTCGTAAAATGGCAGCGCCGCGGAGCGCTGATCGTGTTGCTTCTGGTCGATGCCCGGCACGGCCAGCCGGAAGGGATCGAAGCTCCACGCGTACACCTGCGACAGCCAGGGGTCCTCCGCTTCGTAAAACCTTCCCTCCACGTTCTCGCGCTCCTTCGCGGCGGCGGCGGCATCGCCCTGCTGATCGTAAACTTCGGCGAGCAGATTGTGCGCCGAATAGAAATCCGGATTGTCCCGGACGATCGCTTCAAGGGTGCGGCGGGCGGCCCGCAGGTCGCCGGCTTGCTCGGCGATGCGGGCCAGTCCCATGCGCGCATACGGATCGGCGGGGACGAGCCGAAGACGAGCGGCATACTGCGCGCGGGCGGCGTCGGGATCGCCTTGCTTGAAGTACAGGTCGCCCAGTTTCAGCCGCGGCGGCGGATAGTCGGGCGCGAGCCGAACGGTCTTCTCAAGATAAACGCGAGTGCCATCCTGATCGCCCAGGTTCTGACAGGCGTCCGCCAGATAACAGGACCACAGCGGGTTGTTCGGTTCAAGAATGGCCAGACCTTGCTCGGCTTGCTTCGCCTCGCGGTACAGGTTGTTGGAATGGTACATCCGCGCGAGTTCGCGCAGCGCCTCCACCGGCTGCTCCCGGCGGCGGGCCGCTGCGGTGGCCAGGCGCAATCGTGCGGCGTATTCGTCCGGCCAGCGCGCCAGATCGGGCAGGGCGGGCACCGCCACGCGGATCACCGCGGCTATCTTTTGGTCCCGCCACCGCTGCCAGGCGAGTCCTCCCACGACCGCCAGGCCGGCGGCCACGGCCAAGGGCATGATCCACGGGCGGCGCCCGGCGGATGCTACTTGCGCTTCCACAGCGTGATCCGGCTCATGTGGTCGTAGGGCGGGTAGGCGTAGAATCCGCCGGTGATGAGTTCCGGCACGCCGTTGCCCTCGAGATCGGCCACCGCCAGAGCGATCAAGTGGGTGGGGTGGTGGGCGAGCGGCACGGGCGTGAAATTTTGGTGGCCGTCATTCAGCCAGGCCATGAGCGACACCGAGTTGGGGTCGCTCCAATCATTGAAGCCCGACACCGCGATCAGATCCATGAAGCCGTTGCCCAGGAGATCGGCGCATTGGGGACTGTAGGCGCCGGGGAAGTCGCCCACCCGGTGGAACTTCCAATGGCCGCCTCCCTGATTCTCGATCCATTGGATGCCGTGCCAGGGACGCGGCCCCGGCCGGGCGTAGTCAAAGGCATCGCCATTCGTGTAGACCAGGTCCGGCCGGCCGTCGCGGTTGACGTCGGCGAGGGTCAAGCCGCTGCTGCCATAATCCTCGTTGGTCGAACCCCAAATCACGCGATCCCGGAATTTGCCCCCGCCCAGGTTGTCGAACATGTGCACCTCCTCCCATTCTTGGGAGATCAGGTCGGCGAATTCGATCCGGCCGTCGCCGTTGAAATCGGCCACCGGCGTATGGATGCTGCCCGACTGGGTGTTGACGACGTGGCCCTTGAATTGCCAATCGCCCAAGTTCTCCATCCACAGGGATTCGCCCTGGTCGTAGCCGAAACAGCCCACGACGAGCTGGGTGACCCCATTGCCGAGCAAATCGGCCCCGCGCACGTCGGTCACCCGCGCCATGTGCTCGGCGATGACATGGCGGCGAAACTGCCCGTGTCCCAAGTTCTCGAAAATGATCACGGAGCCGATCCGATCGTTGTCGGGAAAGATCTGGCCCATCGAGGCGACCAGCAGATCCAGCCGTCCGTGGTGGTAGACATCGCATGTCGCCACATGGGCGGGCGCGAGGACGTCGCCGATGCTCGATTCGGTGAAAACGCCCCGGGGATACTGGCGGATCCAGCGCAGCTGGTTAGCCTGGGCATCGCACACCAGGATGTCGGGCAATCCGTCGCCATCGACGTCGGCGACCGTCACGTAGGCGATCCAGGGGTGGTCGTGCATCGGCTCGCCGATCGCGTGGGGTTCGTAGGCCAGCTGCGGGGCCGACGAAGGCGCCGGCGTATCCGGCGGCGTCGGGACCGGGGCGTCCGCGTTGCGGATGGGCCGGCTGACGAACGCGGCAACGGCCAGGAGGGCAACGCCAATCAGAACCCAACCCAGCACGGCCACCGATTTTCGAGCGGACATAGCGACGGAGGGCCAGAATAGGGGCGGCGGTACCCCGGGAAAGGAAAATCGCGGCCGGCGATGCCGCTCAGGCGTGCAACCGGGTGGCGCCGTCGCTCTTGTGCTGGCACACCGAACAGATCGCCCGCACCTCGCGGCGCGCGATGCCGCGCAACCCGATGTAGAGTTCCGCCAGGTCCTGGTTCCGCTGCGCCGGGCCGGCCGAAGGCGATTCCGCCTGGGCTTGGACCAAGCCCTCCAGGAGCGCCCGTTCGCCGGCCAGGAAATAGGTCAGCAGCGGGTTGCGACCGCAGGCGCATTCGCGGCGCACCTCGTCATAGGAGTGGGAATGGGATTCCGCCGAATGCGGCCGGCGCTTTGCCAATTCGCCGAAGACCTCGTCCAGGGTCCGGTCGATCAAGTGCGACAGGGTGTCCGGATGGCCCAGCGGCGTCGACACCGGCTCGGCCCGCAAGAGCGTCAGCCATTCCCTTTGGATCGAATGTCGACGGGCACGGAGTGCCTCAAGGAATAGCTTATCCATGGCCGTATGATGCCGGAGGAAAACGGAGTCCGCTGCGCATCGGTTGGCGGGCAAGCCGCATGTTTTGAGCGACTTCGCCAAGAGATGCGCAAGCCCGGCCAAACCCTGCGGAGAAACCGCGCCGGTGATCGGCTAGCATCCGTGCTCGTCGCCATGGCCGTAATTCCCGTCACCCTCGGCATCAGCTTAGGACTCGTCGTGCTCTTCGTCGCGCTGTTTTGGCGCGAACGGGCCCGCGCCAAGACCGGAGGGGCCGAGCGCGATAGCCTGCAACCTCTGGCGGAGGAAACCCCGCGTCCGGTCGGTCCGGCCCAGCGATGAACAATCAGAAGATCACGGTCGAATTCAACGACCGCATCGTCCGGCAATTCCTCATCGCCACCCTGCTCTGGGCGGTCGTTGCCATGCTGGTCGGCGTGCTGATCGCCGCGCAGCTCAACTTCTGGCAGCTGAACTTTGGGACGCCGTGGCTGACCTGGAGCCGTTTGCGGCCGCTGCACACCAATGCGGCGATCTTCGCCTTCGTCGGCAATATGATGTTCGCCGGGGTCTACTATTCGACCCAGCGGCTGGTCAAGGCCCGGCTGGCGAGCGACTTCTTATCGCAGCTTCATTTCTGGGGCTGGCAGGCCATCATCGTGGCCGCCGCGTGCACGCTGCCGTTCGGCCTGACTCGCGGCAAGGAATACGCCGAACTGATCTGGCCGATCAACCTCATGGTGGTGGTCGTCTGGGTCGTGTTTGCGGTAAACTTCTTCTGGACCCTGGCGCGGCGGCGGGAACCCAGTCTGTACGTCGCCATCTGGTTCTACATCGCGACCATCATAACGGTGGCGATGCTCTATATCGTCAACCACCTGTCGATCCCGACCAGCCTGACCCACAGTTATCCGGTGTTCGGCGGGGTGCAGGATGCGCTGGTGCAATGGTGGTATGGCCACAACGCCGTCGCCTTCTTCCTGACCACGCCGATTCTCGGCATCATGTACTACTTCGTTCCGAAGGCGGCGGAACGGCCGGTGTATTCGTACCGGCTTTCGGTCGTGCATTTCTGGTCGCTGGTTTTTGTGTATATTTGGGCCGGACCGCACCACCTGCTCAACACGGCCCTGCCGACCTGGCTGCAGAACCTGGGCATGACGTTCTCGCTCATGCTGTGGGCCCCGTCCTGGGGTGGGATGCTCAACGGCCTGCTCACGCTCCGCGGCGCCTGGGACAAGGTGCGCACCGACCCGGTGCTCAAGTTCTTTGCCGCCGCCGTGACCTTCTACGGAATGGCGACGTTCGAGGGACCGCTGCTGTCGATCCGCTCGGTCAACGCCCTGGCCCACTATACGGATTGGATCATCGGCCACGTGCACGCGGGCACCTTGGGCTGGAACGGCTTTATGGCGGCGGGCATGATCTACTGGATGCTGCCCCGGCTGTGGAACCGGCCGCTTCATTCGGTGGCGCTGGCCAACCTGCATTTCTGGATCGGGCTCGTGGGCATCCTGCTCTACGTCGGCGCCATGTGGACGAGCGGCATCACCCAGGGCCTGATGCTCAACGCCACGTCCGAAGGCGGCACGGTTCTGACCTATTCGAGCTTCCTGGACACCTCGATCGCCATCCGGCCGATGATGCTGATGCGGGTGATCGGCGGCGGCCTGTATTTGGTGGGCTGGATCCTGTGCGCCTATAATGCAATCCGCACCGTGCGGGGCGCGCAGCCGGTCAATGGTTCGATCGAGGTTTACGAGTCGGCTCCGGACGATGCGCACGCGCCGGCCCCGCTCGGCTTGGGCTCCGCGCTCTTCAATCCGCCGGTCCTGTTTTCCCTGGTGGCCGCGGGCTTCCTCAGCGCTTGGATGTTCGGTTCCGACTTGGTGCGGATTGCCGGCCTCGTCGGTGCCCTGGTCTGCCTCGTCTTGGCCTATGCGCACTTCGAGTCGCGCGGCCGCAGTTGGGCCCAATGGTACGATCGCCTGCTCGTGGCGGCCTTGCCGTTCACCGTCTTGACGTTTCTGGCCGTGGTGGCCGGCGGGCTGATCCAGATCATCCCCACGGTCGTCGCCAATCAGGCCATGAACGTGGAGGACCGCCGTGAAATCCCCTACACGCCCCTCGAATTGGCCGGACGCGACCTCTACATCCGGGAGGGCTGCTACCTGTGCCACTCGCAGATGATCCGCACGCTGGTGCCGGACGTGCTCCGATACGGCGACTACTCCCGATTGGGCGAGTCGATTTACGACCACCCGTTCCAGTGGGGATCGAAACGCAATGGTCCGGACTTGGCCCGGGTCGGGGGCAAATACCCGAATATCTGGCATCTGCGCCACTTGGACGATCCGCGCGCGGTGTCGGCCGGCTCCAATATGCCGAGCTTTCATTGGATGCTCGAGGATCGGTTGAATCTCGATACGCTGCCGACGAAGATCAAGGTGCAGCGCCAGCTTGGCGTGCCCTATCCGCCGATGGACGCCGCCGCCGTGCTCGCGCAGGCGCACGCGCAGGCCGCCGCCATCGCCGACGATCTCACCAAAGCCGGCGCACCGATCGCGGCCGATCGCGAAGTGATCGCGATGATCGCCTACCTGCAAAAGCTTGGTCAGTTCGAAAAAGTGAATTCGGCCAGCCCGGCCGGTTCCAGCCGGCTAAGCGACTGAGGCCCGCGATGTTTCAGCGCCTGCTCACCGGAAATTCCGAGGCGATCTGCACGATCTGCGCCTTTGCGGTCGCCGCCTCGATCTTCATCGCCGTCGCCTGGCGGGCGGTGCGCATGGGCCGCACCCAGACCGACCGCCTCGCCCAATTGCCCTTCGAAACGTCCACCCCGGCTTCTTGCCATGACCGAAACGACGAACCCACCGCCCGCTGACGACGAGTTGCGGCCGCACACCTACGACGGCATCCAGGAATTCAACCGCCGCCTGCCGAATTGGTGGCTGTTTACCCTGTACGCCTCGATCGTTTTTTGGGTGGGCTATTGGAGTTACTACCAGTGGTTTCGCGCTGGTCCCGACGGCCCGCACCGCGTGGAGGCGGCCATGAAACAGATCGAGGCCGGCAAGCTCGCCGCCCTGGCGGCCACCCGCATCGACGATCCCACGCTCTGGGACATGAGCCGCAACCCGATATTTGTCGACGCTGGCGCGAAGACTTTCCAGGCCAATTGCATCCCCTGCCATTTGGCGAGTCTGCGCGGCAAGAGCGAAAATCCGCAGGCGATCGGACCCGACTTGACCGACCAAATTTGGATCCACGGCGGCCATCCCATCGACGTGTACCACACGGTGACGGGCGGCGTTCCAGCGAAGGGGATGCCCACCTGGGGACCAATACTCGGGGCCAAGCGGATCACCGAGGTCGTCGCTTTTGTGATGAGCCATCACCACGAGGGCGAGCCGATCATCCCCGCCGCTGAGGCCGGCCATCCGTGATTCCCGACGCGGCCCCGCATCCCAACCGCGATTCCGTCACCACCATCCGCGACGACGGCTCGCGGAGATTTTTGTATCCCGCGGACGTGCGGGGCCGTTTTACGCGGGGCCGCCAGTGGGCGGCGCTCGTCCTGATCGGCGTCTACGGTCTGCTGCCCTGGGTGCCGATCGGCGGCTATCCGGCGGTTTTTCTCGATGTCGTCGGCCGGCGTTTCCATCTGTTCGGCCTGACGCTGGCCACGCAGGACCTGTGGCTGATGTTTTTCCTGATCACCGGATTTGGATTCTGGCTGTTTATCGTGACGGCGCTGCTGGGCCGGATCTGGTGCGGCTGGGCCTGCCCGCATACCGTCTTCCTCGACCAGGTTTACCGGCGGGTCGAACGCTGGATCGAGGGCGACGCCGTGCGCCGGCGCCAGCTGGCCGCGGCGCCGTGGAGCGTCGGCAAGCTGGCCCGCCGGGCCGCCAAGCACGCGGCCTACGTGATCCTTTCCACGGCGATCGCCCACCTATTTCTCGCATACTTTGTGTCGATTCCGGCGCTGTGGGCCATGATGCGGCAGGCGCCGATGCAACATGGGTCGCTATTCGGATTTATCGCGCTCGCCACCGGAGTGGTCTATTTCAATTTTGCGTGGTTCCGGGAGCAGCTCTGCGTGGTCATTTGCCCCTACGGCCGATTGCAGTCGATCCTGACCGACGACCACACGCTGATCATCGGCTACGACGGCAAGCGCGGCGAGCCCCGCGGGCCGGCCGGCCGCGCGGGGACGGGCGACTGCGTGGATTGCGACCGATGCGTCCGGGTGTGTCCGACCGGGATCGATATTCGGCAGGGCCTGCAGCTGGAATGCGTCGGGTGCGCCGCCTGCGTCGACGCCTGCAACGATGTGATGCAACACGTCGGCCGCCGGCCCGGGCTGGTGCGCTACGATTCGCTCGCCGGATTTGCCGGACGAAAACGGCGCTGGTGGCGGCCTCGCATCGCCGTCTACGGAGCCTTGCTGACCGCCGGGATTCTGGCGGCGGGTTTGAGCATCGCCGGAATCCGGCCCGTTTTGCTCGGCGTCTCGCGGATGGTGGGGGCCCCTTTTTACGTGGATAACGGCTTCGTGCGGGACCAATTCCTGGTGCGCCTGACCAATAAGCGGACCACCGGGGTCGACATCCGCTTATCCGTGATCGGATTGCCGGCGGGCGCGAGTGTCCGCGGCATCGACGATCCCATCTCGGTGGCGCCGCTCGGCGAGGAGTTGCGGCCCGTCATCGTCGAGCAGACGCAGGCGGCCTATCGCGGTCCGTTCCCGATCGAGATCCGCGCGCGGGACGGAGTTGGGGCCGTGGCGTTGAGCCGTTCGGCGGAGTTTCTGGGGCCGCAACCGACCGGGCGGGCCGCGCCATGAGCCGAAAGGGATCGAGAGCGGCCGCCTGGTGGATTCTGGGGGCGATCGTCCTGCACATTTCCCTGTGGACCGCCTGGCTCGCCTTCGCCGGCCACCACCCGGTCCAGGAGGTGCCGCTGGCGACCGGCGGCCGGAGTTAACCCATGGTCCTCACCGGGATGCCTTCGACGGGCTCGGCCGTCGTCGCCGGGCTGATCACGAGCCTGCATTGCGCAGGCATGTGCGGGCCGCTCGCCTGTGCGGTGATGCCGCGTTCCGCCGCCGAGGGCGACGGTCCGGTGGTGGCCAGCGCCTATCATCTGGCTCGTTTGGTCGGTTACGCGGGGCTGGGCGCCCTTGCCGGAGGCCTGGGACGAATGCCGCTCGCGTGGCTGCCGCCGGCCGCCCGCCACCTCCTGCCTTTTCTCTCGGTTGTCTTTTTTCTGGGCCTGGCGCTCGGCTGGGATCGTCGGTGGGCCAAGCCCCTCGCTCCCGGCCGCGCGATCTTCCGGCTCTCCCAGCGCCTGGGCCGCCGGTCGCGGCCGGCCGCCGCCGCCGCGTTGGGCTTGGCGACGCCCTTTTTACCCTGCGGGCCGCTCTATTTCTTTTTCGGCGTCGCCTTGCTGGCCGGCTCGGCTCCGCGCGGGGCCGAACTGATGCTCGCCTTCGGATTGGGAACCGTGCCGCTGCTGTGGCTGGCCCAGACGCAATTGGTTTGGTTTCAGGCGCGGCTGTCGCCGCTCTGGCTGGGTCGGCTGCGCATCGGTCTCGCGCTGGTCGCCGCGGCCGTGGCCGCCTTGCGCCTGGGCGCGACGTTTACGAGCGCCGACGGCACCACGTGTTCATGGCTGTGCTTCTGACATCTCCGGCGCCGCGAGCTCGGCCGGCGAGCCGGCCAGTCTGCCGGCATTGCGGGGCACCGCTCACGGGCGCCCGGATCGAGCCATCCGGGTTTTGCTGTCCGGGCTGCGCCTACGTTTATCGGCTGATCAACGAGCATGGGCTCGACGCCTATTACCGCATAAAGGATCCGATCACGGCGCCGGCCGACGCGGCCGTGTTTCAGCCGCGCGACTACGCGTGGCTGGACGAGAGCTGCCGGGCGGCCGAGGCCGCCCTGCCGGGCGCGGTGCCCCATCTCGACCTGGATCTGCAGGGGGTGTCGTGCGCGGGCTGCGTCTGGCTGATCGAGCGGTTGTTCACCCAGGAGACCGGCGCCCGGGAAATCGTCGTCGACGCCCAGACCGGCACGCTGCGTCTGACGTGGGAATCCGGCCGCTTCGACGCCGGCGGTTGGGGACGCCGGTTGCAGACTTTTGGCTACCTCGTCGGACCGGCCGGCGAGACGCCCGAGCGCTTGGAGAGCACCGGATTGGGGCGGCGGATTGGCCTGTGCGCCGCGTTCGCGCTCAACGTCATGCTGTTCACGCTGCCGGTCTATTTCGGCATGCGCCCGGATTTCGCGTATGCGGGCCTCTTTCGCCTGCTGGCGCTCTTGTTCGCCACGTTCAGCGTCCTGGCCGGCGGCAGCTACTTCTTCGTGCGCGCGGTGGGGGCATTGCGCGCGCGGGCCGCCCACATCGATCTGCCGATCGCCATCGGCATCGCCGGGGCCTATGCCGGCTCGCTGTACGGCTGGTTCGCCGGCCGCGAGCGCTACCTTTATTTCGACTTCATCGCCACCTTCACGCTGCTCATGCTGGTGGGCCGCTGGGCGCAGGTGCGCGCGATCGAACGCAATCGGCTGCGCCTGCTCCGCCGCCAGCCGCTCCCGCCGAAAATTCGCCTGGCCGACGGCGCCTGGGTGGCGCGCGAGCGCTTGGCGGCCGGTCAGTCGATTTTGATCGGACCCGGGCAAACCGTGCCGGTGGACGCGCAGCTGGAAGACGGCGTCTGGCTATTCTCGCTGGCTTCGATCAACGGCGAAGCGGAGCCGCAGCTGATCGCCGCGGGCCGGCCGGTGCCGGCGGGTTCAGTGAACGTCGGCCGCGCCGACGCGCGGTTGCGGACTTTGCAACCCTGGGCCGACTCGTTGCTCGCGCGTTTGCTGGCGCCCGGGGTCCGGCCGGGTCCGCGATCCGCGGCCCTGGAGCGGATCATCCGCGGCTACGTCGTGGGTATTCTCGCGCTGTCGTTCTTGGCCGGTGTGGGCTGGTGGCTCGCCACCGGCGATCCGGTGCGCGCGGGCAGCGTGGCGATCGCGGTGCTGGTCGTATCCTGCCCCTGCGCCCTGGGGCTCGCCCTGCCGATGGCCGAGGAGATGGCGACGATTGCGGCGCGCAGTCGCGGCGTGTTTGTGCGCGAATCGAGTCTGTGGTCGCGTCTGAGCCACGTGCGGCGGATCGTGTTCGACAAGACGGGAACCCTCACGCTGGAGGCGCCCGTTCTGCTCAACCCGGAAACGGTCGACGCACTGGCCCCGGAGGATCGGGCCGCGCTGGTGGCCCTGACCCGGGACAGCCTGCACCCGATCAGCCAATGCCTGTTGGAGCGCCTGCTGGCCCAAGGGACCGCGGCCGTGCCGGTGGGAACGGTCGACGAGGTGGTCGGCCACGGCGTCCGCATGGGGCCGTGGAGTCTGGGTCGGGCCGGCTGGGCCGACGACGGACCGGTCGGCGTCGAAACGGTGTTCGCCTGCGGCGGGCGAGAATTGGCCCGGTTGAGGTTTGCCGACCAGGTCCGACCAAACACAGCCCGCGAGATGGCCGGGCTGATGGGCCGGGGCTATGCCGTTTTCATCTTGAGCGGCGACAGCCGCGATAAGGTAGCGGCCTTGGCCGCGGAACTCGGTGTGCCCGCCGACCACGCAGTCGGCGCCAAATCGGCGGTGGAAAAGGCCGCCTGGCTGGACAGCCACGGGGCGGATGAAACGTTGATGCTCGGCGACGGAGCCAACGACAGTCTGGCCTTCGATCGCTCCCAGTGCCGGGGAACGCCGGTCATCCATCGCGGCATCCTCGAATCCAAGGCCGACTTTTATTATTTGCGACGCGGATTGGACGGCATTCGCGGCCTCCTGGACATCGATCGGGTTCGCGGTCGGACCCAGCGGGCGGTCATTGCTTTCTCCGTAGTCTACAACATCTTAGCGACGGGCTTTGCCGTGGCCGGAGTCATGCGGCCCCTCGTGGCCGCAATCCTCATGCCGCTCAGTTCCCTGGCATCGCTTTTGATTGTCGGCTGGGGCATGAGGCGCATCATGGTGCCGACCGATGGCGCCGATTCCCCATAGACCTGGAACCCCTGCGGACATTCCCTTGGAGGAGCGTTTCCAGACCACGGTAAAGGAGCTGCGGGACATCAAGAAGGCCGAGGAAATTCTTTCACACGATCATTA
>CAZWMF010000002.1:28164-28497 GCA_964634535.1 uncultured Opitutaceae bacterium
GCCATCACGGATGCGCGCGGCCGAATCACCTACGTCAACGACAAGTTCTGCGAAATCTCCAAGTATTCCCGGGAGGAGTTGCTCGGCCGCGACCACCGCGTGATCAATTCCGGCCACCACCCCAAGGAGTTCTTTCACGATCTGTGGTCCGCGATCCTCGGCGGCCATGTCTGGCGCGGGGAGATCCGCAATCGGGCCAAGGATGGGAGCATTTATTGGGTTCAGACCACGATCTATCCGTTTGTGGGGGAGGACGGCAAACCGACGCAATTCGTCGCGATCCGCACGGACATCACCCAGCGCAAGGCCGACGAGCAGGAGCTCCATCGGGCC
>CAZWMF010000003.1:0-21559 GCA_964634535.1 uncultured Opitutaceae bacterium
GTAGCTGTACATCGAGCCGGTGCCGGCGCCGCGCTTGGTGAACTGGTTCAGGTTGTAGGCGACGAACAGAAGCATGAGCGTCGCGACGGCGTACGACAGCCAGCTCATGTTCCCGGAATTTGAGAACATGAGCGGCACGATCAGGGCCGCGGTCATCGTCGGAGAGATGAGCGCGATATTCTGGGCCAGCAGCTCGACGAAGGTGAGGACGTTCGGCTTGAGGCGGGGGTCAGGGGACCCCGAGGTTGATGTGATTTCCCGGTTCATGATGCCTTTCTTTGTGCGGTGGTTGATGGCGGATGCGGCTAGAGTCGGAACGCGGGGTTTTTACGGAAAGCGTCGGATTGCCCGGCGCGGCCACCAGGAGGATTTCGGCGTCGGCGCCGCCGCGGGCACTCAGGCGATGGGGCTGGCGCGCGTCAAAATGCGCGGCGTCGCCGATCTCAAGGTCGTGCTTCCGGCCGTCGACCGAGAGGGTCAGGGCGCCGGCGAGGACGAAGATCCACTCCTCGCCGTCGTGGCGGTGGTGCCGGTCGCCGGGGCGGCTGCGCGCGACCACGACGCGCATGGGTTGGATCTGGAAGGGCCGGGCCCCGGCCGACAAGGGCCAGGTGGTGAGGCCGTCGGCGCTATGCGGGGCCCGTTCGCCGCGGCGGACGATCACGAGCGGTGCGTCCGGTTCGTCGTCGAACAGGGCGGCCATGGATACGCCGAAGAGCCGGCTCAAGGTGAGAACGGCCGCGATCGAAGCCTGGCGATCGCCGGATTCGAGCCGGGAAAGATAGCTCTTGGACAGGCCGCTGTGTCCGGCGAGGTCGTCCAAGGTCCAGTTCCGCTCGCGCCGCAGTTTTTTGAGCCGGGCCCCGAACGATACAAGCTGGTCCTGGAGAATATCGGCGATCATGGCACGGGAAATAAGTTGCCTGATCGGCAACCTGGGTTGTCCAGCAGGCGACATGCCGCCTCGGATGAAACGTATTCATCCGGGGTGGCGGGCGAGCCAGGACGCTCGGCCCGCCCAGCTCACGAACCGCGCGGGCCTAAACGGCGGCCGGCGGCTGATCGAGCTTTGCCAGCAACTCCTTCTGCGCGAGATAGTCCTTGTTCACGAGGCCGGCCTTGCTCTGCAGCATCCGCCAGGCTTTGCGCCGTTCCACGGCGAACAGGACCATCTGCCGGCTCACGGCGAAGAGCTTCATCTTGCCGTGGGCCTCGGCCCGGATGTAGGCGCCGAAATTCGGGACATGGCTGCGGTGCTTCGCGTCGAACACCCGCCGATGGATCACATCGTCCTGGGTGATGGTGGCCAGGAGGTCGTCGAGCGGCTGGAGCGTCTTGGCGTCCTCCTCCGAGATCGCCTTGACGTGCTTGCGGAACCGGCCCTCGGTGATCGCCCAGTGCGCGACGGTGAAATTGTATTCTTCGCCGGTTGAGGCGAATTTGTTGCGCCACCAGTCGCGGTCGAGACTGGGGTTGCCCTTGAGATCGAACGCCTCCTGGGCGGTCTCGCCCCGGCGGGGGTTGAAGACGAATTCCGGCATGCCGCGCGAGTCGCGCGCGAGCTTGGCTTGGTCGGCGCTCATGTTGTCGGCGACCGCGTGCTCGGGCTGGCAGGTGGTGTAGCACTGGAAGAACGCGGTGCCGCGGTAATCCAGGCCGTCGAGCATCGTCTTGTAGAGCTTGGCGGCGTTGGCCATGGAGACCTGGGCGACGTAGGGCGAGCCGTGGCCGCTCGTGAAGGCCTCGGCCACGTTCTTTTTCTCGATCAGCTTGCCCTGGGAGGCGACGCCGAACTGGTTCATGTCGTAGCCGCCGAGCATGGTGGACGAATCGGAATTCTGGCCGCCGGTGTTCGAGTACACCTGGGTGTCGAGCATCAGCATCTTCACGTTCGGCCGGTTCTGGAGGACGACCTTGGAGACGTTTTGGAATCCGATATCGCCCAGGGCGCCATCGCCGCCGACCACCCAGACCTTGGGCAGTTCGCGCACCTCCTGGTCGGTCATCAGCGCGTCCTCGAGGTGCGTGAGGGTGAAGTATTCGGCCGGGGAGGATATCCCGGTTTCCCGGTCGAGGAGCGCATCGGCCAGGCGCTCGGGCACGACCGAGCGGCGGGCGTGGTTCAGGACGACCGATTCGGCCATCATCCACGAGATGGTCGCGCCGTCCTGGAAGAGCGAGTTCATCCACGGATACGGGTGGGGATTGGCGGGCGGCGTCGAGCCGTACACCGTATTGCAGCCGGTGCTGGCGCCCATCATCATGACTGCCATGCCGTTGGCCCGCCGGCCATCGACCGCCTGCAGATCTTTGTGATTGAAGGCGTCCTGCCGCAGGACGGCGGCGAGGCCGGCGACGATCTCTTCGGGCCCGATCGGCCCCTGGGCCGCCTCGTGGGCGGCGATCCGCTTGGATGTGTCCGCGTCGTTCTCGCCGCCGAGGCCGACGATGGCGTGGGCGAAGGTGCGGCGGTACGATTCGTATTCGGCCGGGCGTTCCTGGCGCACCGTCGCCAGGCGGGCCGGACCCTCGCGTTCCAGTCGGTCCGCCTTGGCGCGCAGCCGGTCGGCCTTGCGGTGATAGATCGGCCGCATGAACGCCTCGGTCACGCTGGCGCAGGCCCGCAGGATGCTCTTCTCGCCGCATCCGGCGCAGGCGCCGTCCCCGGAGACCAGCGCCTCGTAATTGCGCCGAACCATGAGATGGTTGCGCAGGGCCGCTTCGCGCGAACCGGCGGGATCGGCGTCGTTGTAGAGGCCGAGGAAACGCTGCGGCGTGTCGGGCAAAAGGCGCGAAAAGATCTGGGCGGTCGTGAGGTCGGCGTTGAGCTCCTCGGTCTCGCGGGTCATCCGCAGGGCGTCGTGGTCGCCGCAGACCTGGACGCACTCGCCGCAGCCTTTGCAAAGGTCGGAAACGAAGATCGAGAACAGGCCGCCTGCCCCCGGGTTCTTCTGTTCCAGGCTGCGGAAGATGGCCGGCACGTTGTTGTAGGCCAGCGGCAGCTTGTCGATGATGCCCGTGAACTCCGCCTTGGCCTGCTCGGAGATGCCGGGCAGGGCGGCCACTTCCGAACGGATGATTTCCTTGAACGGCAGTTTCTCCCGTTTGGCCACCGCGGCGGACATGCGCGCCCGGGCGCGCTGCTCGATGCCCGCGATCTCCGGGCCGAATTTCCGGCGCTCGGTCGGGTCGGTGACATAGTTGTTGACCGCGGTCTTGAGGACCACCGACACCTCTTGGGCCATGTTGGGCAGGGCCGTGTCGGGGCAGGCGGTGATGCACTCCATGCATTGGGTGCAGTTTTCCGCGATGTAGACGGGGGTCTCCCGGCGCGCGACATACTTGGACTGCGTGGCCCCGGTGCCGGCGCCCATCACGCCGACCGAGGCGAGGGCGCCCGAGGGCTGGTGGTAGCCGAAGTGGGCTCGGAACTCGGAGTCGAACTTGCTCAGCGACTGGACGGGCGAGCGGGCGGGCTGGGCCGCCGGCATCGGGATGCTGCCGCAGCCGGCCGAGCCGCAGCCGGCGGTCGGAATGAACTGGTGCTCGCCCACCGGCGCGAGGGCCGGGTTGCGCATCGACGAGCGGTCCGCGTCGGCGATCTCACCATACCGGATTTCCTTCACGAGCGAAAAGCCCTCGTCCATCACGGTCATGTTCGAGGTGACGACCGCATCGCCAAATCGGCCGAACTTCTTCTCGTACTGCTTGCGCACGACCGAGCGGAACTGCTCTTCCGAAATGCCGTAGATCTGCAGGAACGGAGAAACCCGGAAGAAGCCGCCCAGGAACGAGTTGCCCTGCATGCGTAGCTGGAGTTCAACCTGGTCGGTCGCCCGGCGGGCGATGTCGAAGCCCGGCAGGATGAAGATTCGGATGTTGTTGTCGCGGATGAATTGCCGGTGTTTCGGCGGCACCCGCGTCCAGGCGGTTTCGGGCGTCTCGTTCGACTCCCAGACAAGACAGCCGCCCTTCTTCAACCCCTCGAGCGGGTTCGTATGGGTGAAGGCCTTCGGATCGCAGCAGAGCACCACGTCGACGTGGTTGAGCTCGCAGTTCACCTTGATCCGCTCGGGGGCCACCACGAGGTAGTAGTTGGTCGGCGCCCCCTTCTTTTCCGAACCGTACTTGGGGTTCGCCATCACGCTCAGCTTGTCGACCGATCGGCCATCCTCGTCGAACACCGGATCGCGCTCGGAGACAAACCGGCCGAATTCGCCGATGATCGAGCCCAGGTTCTTGCCGGTGGTGATCATGCCCCAGCCGCCGATCGAATGGAAGCGCACCGCGATCGCCTTGTCGGGGAGCAAGGAGGGCGTGTCCTTGCTGATCACCGCATAGGGATGGTCCACGCCCAGCACGAAGTAGGTCTCGCCGTCCGCCGCGCCGCGGCCGTCCTGCCGGCGGCTTTGGCCAACCGCGAATTCATAGGCGCCGAGCGAATGCTCGGGCCGGAAGTCCCGCGAACCGATGCCGTAGGCGCCGCGAAACAATCGGGGCGTTTCGTCCGGCGTCAGGGCGGGCAGGGCACCGCCGAACTTGGTCGCTTCGTTCGCCTTGCCGAGCGCCACCCGGATGTCGCGGGCCAGCGGATTGTCGCCCGCCAGGCCCTCGTCGGTGCGCTCGAGGATGATCACGTTCTTCTTGCCGCGGAGCGCCTCGATCACGGCCGCTTCCGGAAACGGGCGAATCACGTTGATGTGGATCGAGCCCACCCGGGCGTTGCGCTGGTCGCGCAGGTATTCGCAGGTCGCGTCGATGTTTTCGGCGGCGCAGCCGAGCGAGACGAAGACCGTATCGGCGTCCTCGGTCCGATATTGACTGACCAAGCCGTAAAAGCGGCCGGTCAGCCGGCCGAATTCCGCGTAGGCGTTCTCGAGAAAGCCCAGGATCGGTTCGTTGAAATTGTTCCGGCGGGCCACCACGCCGTTCATGTGGTGCTCCTGGTTCTGCACCGGCCCAAGCAGGACCGGATTGGCCAAATCCAGCATCTTGGGCACCCGGCGGCGCCGCGGGCCGAAAAGTTCGCGCTGGGCCGGGGTCGGGCTATCGATCAGGTCGTCGACGGCGCCCAGGAATTCCCGAAGCAGTTCCGGCTCGGGCGCCAGGTACATGCGCTCCGAGTGGGTGGTCAGCATGCCGTCCTGGATGTTCATGCCCGGGTTGAGCGCCAGTTCGTTGACCTTGCGCAGGATGATCCCCTGATCGGCGGCCTGCTGGGCGTCCTTGGCCACGAGCATCGTCCAGCCGGTATCGAGCGCGGCATAGAAGTCGTCGTGGCCGCAATGGACGTTGAGAGCGTGTTTGGTCAGGGCGCGCGCCCCCACCTGCAGCACCATGGTCGAGAGTTTGCCCGGAGCATGGTAGTACTGCTCCATCGCGTAGACGATGCCCTGACCCGAGGTGAAGTTGACTGCGCGGCGGCCGGTGACGGCGAAAGCGGTGGCTCCGCCCTGAGCGGCGTGCTCGCCCTCGGTTTCGACCGCCAGCTTCTGCTGGCCCCAGACGTTGAGTTCGCCTTGGGCGTACGATTGCTGGTAGAGCTCGCCGCCTTCGGTCGAAGGGGTGATCGGGTAAAAGATGCCGCCTTCGGTGACGCGCGTCTCAACATATTGCGCCACCAATTGGTTGCCGCTGCAGGTGACGCGAATGCCGGGATATTTTGGCTTGGTGTGTTGCGAGGACGGTTGAACGTGGGGTGCCTCGGAACCTGAGCGGACGGGTGAACTCATAGAGCGTTTAGGGTCGGGTTAACCTGCATCGTTTGAAAGATTTTTAAAGGGCAAAAGATTCTCTTATGTTCGACATAAGAGCAGGAACTGTGCAACGGCCCGCCCGGCTCCCCCGCAAATTCCGGCGAATCGGGCGCCCTCTCCCGAGCGCAACCACCCTCGTCCTCACCGCGTTGTGCTCATTGCGCCTCGCGGTTGTGCTTCCGCCGATGCCGATCCCGGTCAAGGCGGCAGCTTCACCGGTCTCAATAATGAGGCGGCTTCTCGTCCAAATCCTCGGGCGGACCGGCTTCGGGCGTTGCGGTTGCCCGGGCGCGCAATCGGCGCACCTCCTCCTTCAACCGGCGCAGATCGTCGGCCAGGTCGACCATGGCCCGGTCCTGTTCGGTGGCGTGGCGCTCCAGCCAGGCAAAGCGCGCTTCGAGGTGGGTGAGGCGGTCGTCGCTCATGAGGATGGGTGCGTCGATTTAATCTGTGGGCCGGCGCGGCACAAGGCCGGCTTGGGCCGGGCCGCCGGTTTGCTTTCGGCCCCGGCTTGCGTAACCGGTTCCTATGAGTGCCATCGATCCGGGTGTCCGCATCGGCCACGTCCATCTCAAGGTTGCCGACCTGGAACGCTCGTTGGGCTTTTACCGCGGCGTCCTCGGTTTTGCGCTGACGCAGCGCTACGGGGCCCAGGCGGCCTTTGTGTCGGCCGGCGGCTACCACCACCACATCGGCCTGAACACCTGGGAGAGCGAAGGCGGATCGGCGCCGCCGCCTGGCTCGACCGGTCTCTACCATGTCGCCATCCTCTATCCGACCCGGGCGGCGTTGGCGGACGCGTTGCGCCGGCTGATCCGGGCGAAGATCCCCCTGGATGGGGCCTCGGACCACGGCGTGAGCGAGGCGCTTTATCTGCGCGACCCGGACGGCAACGGGGTGGAGCTGTATTGGGATCGTCCGTCCGAACTGTGGCCGCGCGATGCGGCGGGGAGCCTCGCCATGGTCACGCGCCGGCTGGACCTGCAGGACCTGCTGCGGGAGTCGGAACCGGTGGCACAATCGTCGAACCACCCCGCATAGCCGGCATTCTTCGCGGATTGGCCAGGGCAGCGGACGGTGTTCAACGTCCGGGCGAGGGAAGGAAGGATCCATCCATCGCCTGTTCGGCCGTCACCGCGCCGGGGCGCAGGACGCCCAGAGCCTCGAGTTGGGAAATCTGCTTGCGATAGCGCTCCCGGGTGATGTCCAGGTAGGCCCCGCCGGGCGGGCGGGCCAAGCCGGCCTTGATGATCTGCTGGCGCGACCAGTCGAGGTAATCGGCGGTCGCGTTCGCATTGATCCGCAACATGATGGCATGGGCGGGCGCGGGGTCGCCTTCGATGTATTGGGCGTTGCCGCGGCTCAGCGCGCGGAGGAAGGCGCGGAGTTGGTCGCCATGGTCGCGGGCGAAGTTTCGGTTGGCGATGAGGGTGGTATAGGAATCAAAACCGGTGTCCCAGGCGTAGAGGTACTTGAGCTTGATGCCCCGGCGGTCCAGCCGGTACGGCTCGGCAATATAATAGCCCTGCTGGATGAAGTTCGGGTCGGTGGCCAACCGACCGAGGCCGAAGTTCTGTTGGATGACCTGGAAACTGATGTGGTACTTGTTCCGGAGGTAGGGCAGGAACGCCCATTCGGGGCGAGCCATGATCGTGCGTCCATCGAGGTCGGTCCAGGTGCGGACCGGATTGGCCGCCTGCATCATGAGGACGCTGGGATCGTGCTGGAAGATGGCGGCGACGTTGACAATCGGGTTGCCGTCCTGGATCGCCACCAGGGCGTTAGTGGAGTCGGATTGTCCGAGTTGGACCTGGCCGGTTGCGACCTTGGGAATCACGTAGGCGTTGGCTCCGCCTTGGACCAGGGTGACGTCGAGGCCCTCGTCCTTGAAATAACCCAGGGCCTGAGCCTCATAGAAAGCGCCGTGCTCCGGTTCGGCCACCCAGTCCAGCTGCACAGTGATCGGAAAAAGCGCGGCGGCGGCGGGCGGCCGCTTGGCGCAGGCGGCGAGGGAGGCGCCGGCCAGGCCCACCAGGCCCCAGCGGCGCAACGACGGGAGAATCGGCATGGGTCGACAGCATGGGGCCTCGGATGGGGGCCAGCAAGCCGCCAGCGGAGGTGGCCCGCCGATCCGTTCGCTTGCCTGGAACCGCCGGGATACTTTAGCTCGGGGGATGGAATCATCATCGGGGGACATTGTCGGCCGGCTGCGCACCGCCCGGGAACGGCTGGACGCAAAGGACACCGCGGCGGCGGTGGCGATCTACGACGAAGTCCTGAACCTGGCCGGAAGCCGACCCGACGTCCTGGTGACCGTCTCGGGCGATCTCGGGTCGACCGGCCACATTTCCGAGATGATCCAGCTCGTGGCACCCCGGTACGACGCGCGCCGCCACGGGCCGGCGACCGGCTTGAATCTGCTCCAGGCGTACATGGCGGCGCGCGACGCCACCGCCGCCCAGCACGTGCTCGACCTGCTGTTCGATCTCAAGCGTCCCGAGTTGGAAGAGCGGCTGTACGGGTTTTCGAATGCGATCGCCGAACTGCTCCTGGCCGAAAGCACCGGCGAAGGGGGCGGCCACGATGCGGTGCCCGGCGAATCGACCGCGCCTGCGCCCGAGCCGGCCCGGCTTGGCCTGGTTACGATCAGCAAGCCGATATGGTTTTACGGCCTTGAAAACGCCGCGGCCGCGATTCTCCCGCCCAAGGAAGGCAAGTTGCGCCGGTTGGCGTTCGCCCCGTTGGCGCTGATTGGCGCGGGGGCCATGGCGCCCGAGGAGTTGGGTCGGCCGGGCAACGAACTGGCCTTCCTCAGCCGCGCCCTGCCGGCATGGTTCGCCGAGCTGTTCTATTTTTCGCCGGACTATGCGCCGGTGGCCGCGCTTGCCTTCCTCGACCAGCCGAATGCGCCGCGCCGGCCGATGCTATTCGGCGCGGAATGGACCACCGAAAACCTCCGCCATCTCGTGGAAAACACGAACGGCGGCCTCGATTATATCTTTACCGGCGCCATTCGCCAGCAGGCCGGCGATTACGAGCTCACTCTCCGGCTGTGGGAGGTGAGAAAATTCCGTGAGCGCAAGGTGTTCACCGCCCGGTGGGCCCCCGCCACGGCGGACGAGGAACTGGGAAAACTGCGCGAAGCCATTTGCCAGTTCATGGAATGGCGGACCTATCCAGTCGGCACCGGTATCGCCTACGCCGTCCCGGCCCGGGCGCGCGCGTGGGTGGATGTGATCGGGGCGTCCTTTAATCTATTCCTGGTCGAGAAGGGCTTCATGCCGAAGGATTCGCTGGGCTCGTTGGAGCCGGCGGAAAAGGCCTTGGCCAGGGCGGCGCGCGAGTCGGTCGCTGCATCGCTTGCCTGCCTCAGCCTGCGGCAGCGGGCGCGGGCCCTGGAGATCGCTCTGAACGACGAGGCGCCCCCCGCTTTGGCGGAGAACCCGGCAGTGGCGGCCGCCCGCCAGGCGGTCGGCGGCTAAGTTGCGCCGGCCAGCTGGCCGCAGCCGGCCGCGATGTCGAGGCCGCGCCGTTGGCGGATCGTGCTCGGCAGCTGGAATTCCTCGGCGAGGATGCGCTGGAAGCGGATGGCGGCCGCGGGACGAGATGGCATCCCGGAGAAGCCGGCGGTCGGATTGAGCGGAATGACATTCACCTGGGCCGGCAGGCCGGCCAGCAGCCGGCCGACGGCCCGCGCATGGTCGGGCGAATCATTCTTTCCCTCGATCAGCGTCCACTCGTAGAAAATGCGCCGGCCGGTGGATTCGCTGTAGGTGCGGCAGGCGGCGATCAGTTGATCGAGCGGCCAGCGAGCGGCCACCGGCACGAGGGCGGCCCGCTCGGCCTGGTCGGCGGCGTGCAGGGACACGGCCAGGTGCACCGGCTGCCGTTCGGCCGCGAGCCGGAGAATTCCCGGCACGACGCCGACCGTGCTCACCGTGATGCGATCGGCGCCGAGGGAAAGTCCGCTCGGATCGCGCAGGATCGCCACGGCTTTGACCACCGCCTCGTAATTGTGCAGGGGCTCGCCCATGCCCATGAGGACCACGTTGCGCAGCCGCTCCTGCCGGCCGCCGGACTGGCGCAGGATCCGTTGGACGTGGACCGCTTGGGCGACGATTTCGCCCGCGGTCAAGTGCCGCTGGAAGCCCATTTGCCCGGTCGCGCAGAAGACGCAGCCCATCGCGCAGCCGGCCTGGCTGCTCACGCAGGCGGTGACCCGGCCGGTGAAACGCATCAGCACCGTTTCGATCGCGCGGCCGTCGGCCAGGCCCAGGACATACTTGCGCGTGAACCCGTCCTGGGAGCGCGTCTCACGCTCCGTCGGCAGATGGCCCAACGCCGTGGCGGCGCGCAGGCGGGCGAGCACTTTGGCGGGGAGGCGGGCCATGTCCTCCCAGGAGGCGGCGCATTCCCAGTAAAGGTAGCGCCACAGGAGCGCCGCGTGGACCCGGCTGAATTTCCACGAATCCACCAGGGCGTCGATTTCCGCGCGATCGAGGTCGTAGAGTTGGCAGAGGCCCATGGGCCGAGGTATAGTCGGGGCTCATGCAAAGGAAAGCGGTCATCGCGGGCGGCAGCGGGTTTCTGGGTCGGGCGCTCACGCGCGACTTGGCGGGCCGCGGCTGGGATGTGGTCATCCTGTCGCGGCAGCCGGCGGCGCCGACCGAGCGGACGCGGACGGTGATTTGGGACGGAAAAACCGTGGGGCCCTGGGCGGAGGAATTGGACGGCGCCGCGGCGCTCATCAACCTGGCGGGCCGGAGCGTGGCCTGCCGGTACACGCCGGAGAATCGCCGGGCCATCATCGACTCGCGCGTGGATTCGGTGCGGGCGCTCGACGCGGCCATCGCCGTCTGCCGGGTGGCCCCGCCGGTTTGGGTGCAGGCGACCTCGTTGGCCATTTACGGCGATCCCGGCGACCAGGTATGCACCGAGGCAGCGCCGGCGGCGCACGGCTTCACCGGACGGGTTTGCCAAGCCTGGGAGGCCGCGCTGTTCGAGCCGGTCCGGTCGCCGCCGCCGCGGCGGGTGGCCTTGCGCATCGGCTTCGTTCTGGGAAAGGGCGGCGGGGCGTTTCAGCCGCTCGCCGGACTCGCCCGGTGTTTCCTGGGCGGTTCGGCCGGTTCGGGCCGGCAGTTTATCAGCTGGCTGCACGTCGACGACTTTTGTGCGATGGTCCGGTGGGCGATCGCCACGCCGTCGGCCGCCGGCGCTTACAACGCGACCGGTCCGGCGCCGGTCACCAACCGGGATTTCATGCGCGCGCTGCGCCGCGCCCTGCACCGACCGTGGTGTCCGCCGGCCCCGGCCTTTCTGGTGCGCCTGGTTGCCTACACCGTCCTCGCCGCGGATGGGTCGCTCGCGTTGGGCGGCCGCCGCTGCGTGCCGCGCCGCCTCGAAGCGGAGGGCTTCCAATTCGAGCACCCCGATTTGGCCGAGACGATCGAAGCCTGTCTATAGCTTTGGCGCGCCGACTGGCCTGCCGCGATCGCAATGGCGTCGACATAGCGCCTTATCCCTGAGCGAGAACGGCAAGAGCGGGCCGGCGCCGGCCGTGATCCGGCTGCACCGCGGGTTGACTTCTGTGCCGCGGGAGGACGGCTGAGCGCCGCCCTTTTTCGGCTAAAAAAAAGTGTAATTGCCGCCCTCGGCGATCCGCGTGACCAGGAGGGCCAACTCCATCAGGTGGTAGTCGCCCCACAGGGCGGATTCGCCGCAGGGAACCTTGGATTGCTTTGCGGCGTGGTCCCAGCCGTTGGGCCGGTGATAGACCACGTGCAGGAGCAAGCCCTGGTGCCGGGGGTCGGTGGCGAGATAGGGCGGGTCGAAGAGCGTGTTGGCGATCGTGAGCCCGGCTTGAAAGTAACGACGACCGGCGGAGCGCTGGCCGGCCGCATCCAGGCAGCGGCCGAGGCGGAGAAACCCCTGGGCGGCGATGGCGGCCGCGGAGCTGTCCACCGGTTCGAAGGCGTTGAATGGATCGGCGGGCCGCGTGGTGACGTCGCCCAGCCGGTGGAGGTGGGGCGCCCCGCTGTCCCAATAGGGTATGCCGTCCCGGGCGGAATAGCCGTCGATATAGAGATCGGAGGCCGCTTGCGCCGTCTCGGCGAACAGGCCGGCCACCGCCCGTCGGCCGCCGACCGCGTCGAGCTCCGCATCCGGCACGGTCGCCAGGAATTCCCAGAGTTCGGCGAACCCGAGGATGATCCAGGCCGCGCCCCGCGTCCACGTGGTGAAGGGGGAATACCCCTGCTGGCTCGACGGGCAGCGGTATTGGCCGTCGTTGCGGTTGAAGATCGACTCGTGGGCCACCCGGCCCCGCACGTCGTAGTGATCGCGGCCCCGGCCAAAATACACGTTGAACCGCGCGGTGGTGGCGGCGTGCGCGATCGCCCGGTGCAGCAGATTGATCCGCCGGTCGCCTTCGTCCAGCAGCGCGTGGCCCAGGCGATGGGCGAGGACGAGGACGCGCATCGAGCGAATGGTGTCGGCAAAGAGCGAGTGCGGGCCGTTGAAGGAATAGACGTAGCCGGACGGGACCACGCCGGGCCGGCGCGGCCGGGGCGACCAGGGCTCGACCTGCGCGGTCGCGACGTGCCGGGCGGCCTGGACCGCCCCGGAGACCTTGATCGCCAGTTCGGCGAAGTTTACCTCCTCGGCACTGGCCGCGAGCCGGCCCGCGAGGGCCAGGCGCCGGAGATGGCCGTAGGTCGACACCGTGTTGAAGCCATGGTCGTGGACGCCGTGGTGGGAGACGTGGGCGGCCATGTGGCGCACGGTCTGGGCCCGCGCCGCCTCGGCCAGCGCCCGGTCGCCGGTGGCGTCGAACTGCAGGAAGCCCAGGCCGAACTGAAAACCCTGGGTCCACTCGGTCCAGCCGCGGGTCGTGTAGCGTCCCTTGATGGTGAATACGGGACTGCCCCGGGCCGGATCCCACGCGCGGTTCAGGAGCCGGATCTTGGGGCCGGCGACCTCGAAGACGCGGGCGGCCTTGCGCTGCACGTCCCGGGGTTTCAGACGGAGGTCGATCTTCACCGCGGGCGAGCCTGGCCCGGCGGGCCGGCTGAAACAAGGGCGAATAGGATCGCGCCCGCGCCGTTTTTGGGGTGGGCTTTGCCGCGCACCCCGCGTCCCCGTGCCGCATCTCGGCGGATATTCGTTTCTGCGGGCTTTCATCCCGCTGTTTGTCGCGATCGACCCGGTCGGTCTCGCCGCGATCTTCCTTGGCATGGGCAGCAACGTTGCGCCGGACACCCGGCGCAGGATCGCGCGGCAGGCCACCTGGACCGGCGGATTGGTGGCGCTTCTGTTCCTGTTTCTCGGCACGGCCATTTTCCGCACGCTCGATGTCACCGTGACCGACTTCCAGATCGCGGGCGGGCTGATCCTCTTCATCATCGCGGCCCGCGACCTCATGCAGTCGGCCGCGGCCGAACCGGCCAAGCTGGCGGAGGATTTTGGGGTGGTCCCGCTGGGCATGCCGCTGATCGCGGGCCCGGCCTGCATCACGACGCTGATTCTGTTGGCGGAAAGCCTGGGCTGGCAGGTGACCCTGGCGGCCCTGGCCGCCAATCTGGTGGTGGTGATCTTGGCCCTAGCCTACAGCGAAGTGCTCGCCCGCTGGATCGGGCCGACCGGGCTGCGGGCCATCTCCAAGATCATTTCCATGCTCCTGGCGGCGATCGCCGTGCACATGATCCGGCACGGTTGGCTCAGCTAGCCGGCGAAGTTTTCCAGGAGGTGCGCGTACACCTTCGCCGTGGTCAACAGATCCCGGATCGGCGCCCGTTCATTGGCGCCGTGATAATTCTCGCCGCCCGGTCCGTAGCCCACCGTCGGAATCTTCAAGACCGACGCGAAGAAATACATGTCGTTGAATCCGCTGGAGACGTTGAACACGGCCTTCTCCCCGCGGACCTCCCGAATGGCGCGGGCCATGACGCCGAAGAACCGATGGGTGGGCGGGACAAAGCAGGCGAAGTTCTCCGAAATCTTCTCCACGGTGATCCGGCACTTGCCGATGCGCCGGGCGGCCGTATCCAGGAAATGGCGCAATTCCCGCTCGGCTTGGGCGTGGTTTTCGACTGCGAGCACCCGCCGGTCGATCGTAAACGAGGCCAGGGCGGGCACGGTGTTGATCTTGCCGCCGGGGCCCGACTCGAACACGCCGCCCACATTGATCGTGGGGAACATGGTGCGGCCTTCCGGGGTGCGGAAGGGGCGGCGGGCGAGGTGGCTCTTGTACTGGTCGAGCGCGACCACGAGCTCCGCCATCTTCTCCAGGGCGTTGATGCCGGTCTCCGGTTGGGAACCGTGGGCGGCCCGCCCGTGGACCGTCACCTTGAGCCAAACCACGCCATTGTGGCCGCAGCAAACGCTGCCGCCCTCGCCACCCTCCATGACAACGGCGTAGTCGGGTTTGATCGGCGCGTGCTCGACCAGCCAGCCGGTGCCGAGCACCGAGTCGGTCTCCTCATCGGCCGTGAATGACACCTCGACATTGACCCGCGGCGTCTTGCCCGCGGCCCGGATTGCGCGGAGCGCCCAGAGCAGGCTGGCGATCGATCCCTTCATGTCGGCCGTGCCCCGGCCATAAATCCAGCCGCGGGAAACGGCGCCGCTGTAGGCTCCGCCGGCGCGCCAGGAACCGCCGGCCGGGACCACATCGTAATGGGCGTTGAAGTGGAGCGTCGGCCGGTTGCGGCCGACCTTCCAGGTGCCGAGGACGTTGTACCGGGGCAGCCTGGGCTGATCCGGTGGCAAACACCTTTTCAAAAGAGACTTAGATACGGTAAATCGGCGCGAATTCAGCCCGGTATCCGCCAATTCAGCGGCCAAAAGCCGGGTGATCTTATCGTAGTGATCACCCGGTGGGTTGGCGGTGGGAATGCGGATGATGCTGCGCAGGAAGCGCAGCATCCGACCGCGTTCGCGGTCGATGTAAGCGGAGGGAGACATGCGCGAGGGCGGGCCCCAGCCTGGGGCAATCCCGCCCCAGGGCAGCAAAAAAGTTGATCCGGCCGCGGGCTGGTCGCACCCTGCGACCACCATGAGTCTGGCCGATTTGCGAAAAGATTACGCCTTGTCCGGATTGGCCGAGAAGGATTTGGCCCGCGACCCGTTCCGGCAATTCGACAAATGGTTTCAGGAGGCGGCGGCCGCGAAGATTGCCGAGCCCAATGCCATGGCGTTGGCCACGGCCGACAAGGCCGGGCGGCCATCCGTGCGCGTGGTGCTGCTCAAGGCGGTGGACGGACGCGGGTTCGTGTTTTACACGAATTATGAGAGCCGCAAGGGGCGCCAGATCGAGGCCAACCCCTGGGCGTCGGTGGTTTTCCCGTGGCTGGCGCTCGAGCGCCAAGTGATCGTCGAGGGTCCGCTTGTCCGCACGTCGCGGGAGGAAAGCGAGGCGTATTTTCACAGCCGGCCGCAGGCCAGCCAAGTCGGCGCCTGGGCGTCCCAGCAAAGCGCCATCGTATCGAGCCGCGCCGTGCTCGAGGACGCGTTCAAGGCGGTCGAGACCAAATTTGGGGGCCAGGAAGTGCCGGTGCCGCCGCATTGGGGCGGATTTCGCCTCTCGCCCGAGTCGGTCGAATTCTGGCAGGGCCGGCGGAGCCGGCTGCACGATCGGCTGCGCTACCGGCGGGGCAAGGACGGCAACTGGATCATCGAGCGATTGTCGCCCTGATCCGCCCGCGACCATGCTTTATCTCGTGCGCCATGCCGACGCCATCGATCTGGCGAATGACGACGAGCGCACGTTGAGCCCGCGCGGGCGCGAGCAGACCCGGCGGTTGGCCGCGTTCCTGCGGGCGGGCGAACTCGAGGCGCCGGCCGAGATCTGGCACAGCCCGCTCGTGCGGGCGCGCCAGACGGCCGAAATCTTTGCCGGCGGCCTGCAGTGGACGGCGCCCTTGCGGGCGATGGACGGACTCCTGCCGAACGATCCGCCGGGCCCGCTGGCCAAGCGTCTGGCGAAGTTCAATCGGAGTGTGGCCGTGTTTGGCCACAATCCGCACATCAGTCTCCTGGCCACCCTGCTGGTGACCGGCCGGGTCGCGCCGGCGGTGTTTGGTTTTCGCAAATGCGCCGCGCTGGCGCTCGAGTCCGGCGGCGACGACCCGCCGGGCGGCTGGGTCGTGCACTGGCATGTCGACCCGCACCTGTTCGGATAACCGGCCGGCCCGATGAATTTGGCCATCCTGCCCCGGCGCACCGGCGGGGCCGCGGAAAACATGGCGCAGGATTTCCTGCTCCTGCAGCGCTGGCCGGGTCCGGAGCAGCCGCGGTGGCGCCACTACGGCTGGCGGGCGCCGGCCTTCACGTTTGGCTACAGCCAGAAGATCGATTTTGTTCGCGCCCAGCTGCCGCCGGCGGGCCCCTTCGAACTTTGCCGTCGGCCGACCGGGGGCGGAATCGTCGACCATCGCGACGACTGGACCTACACGCTGGTCGTTCCCCGCGGCCACGCTTGGGAGGAGATGCGGGCCTCCGAGAGTTATCGGCGCGTCCACGATTGCCTGGCCGCGGCCTTGCGCGCGCAAGGCGTCGCGGCCGAACTGCATCGGACGGTCGTGGAGCCGGACCGGCCCGCCGGGCCGGAAGGGGTCTGCTTCCAGCGGGCCGAGATCTACGACGTGGTCGGCGCCGGGGGCCGCAAGATCGCGGGAGCGGCGCAGAAGCGCAATAAGCGCGGCCTCCTGCTCCAGGGTTCGATCTGGCGGCCGGCCGCCGGCGGCGCGGCGATCGATTGGGAGCGCTTTGGCGACGAGTTCGCGGCCCGCGTGGCCGGGGACATGGGCGGCGCGGCCGAGCCGGCGCCGTGGCCGGATTTCGACGAGGGCGAGTTGGCCGGCTTGACCGAACAGTACGCGTCGACCGAGTGGATGGAGGCGCGGTAGCCGGGAGAACCCGGGTGGCGAGTCAATCGGGCCGACCCCCCAGCCGGTCGGCGACCGCGGCGGACCTGGTCATCAACGGTGGATGAAATAGCGGACGTAGCCAAAGGCGGCCAGCGCGAGGACGACGACGAGCACGAACCAGATCCACCCGCGCGAGCGCTCCTTGTACGGATCGTCGAGGCGGCGGCTCGTGCCGGCGGGCACGCGGGCCAGGTCGGTCAGGGCCCGGCCCAGCGGCATGGTGATGCGGACCCGGCCGTTGATCGCCCAGCCGCTCGCTTCCAGAATGGGTCCGAGGGTGCGCTGCCGGATCTTGAGCCAGGCGATGAGCACGGATGGTCCGGAAATGACCGCGACCAGACCGGCCAGTCCCAGGGGGATCTTCCAGCCTTGGAGATAGCCGAACAGGAGGGCGAGGGCGCTCGTGATGCCGCCCACCGCCACGCCCAGGGCGGCCACCGTGCCGATGTCCAGCTTGCGCGGCGCGGGCGGGGCGGCGGCCTGGCCGGCGGCCAGCGCGGTCTCGTTCGCCTCGTTGGCCGCCTCGGCCGCCGCCGCCCGCTTGGCGGTCTGTTCCTCGATGAAGCGGATGAATTTCTTGTAGGGCGCGAGAAACGCCTGCCGAATGCTGATCGGGTTGTCGATCAGCTTGACGATGGTGGCATCCCAGTCGCGGCCCTGCCGGTCGTAGAAGACGCCGTTGCGCCCGACGAACAGGTAGTCGCTGTCGCCCTGGGTGAAGCAGGCGGCGATCTTCAGGGCCGCGCCGGGCCGCTTGCATTCGAGGTAGGCGATGCAGGCCGAACTCAGGGCGGCCAGCGTGCTATGGGCCGCCGGGTCCTCCAGCCGGATGCACAGTTCGCACGAGCGGCTGTCCAGGTAGAGGACGCCCGCCTGAAACACGGCCCACTGGTCGCGCGAATAAAAATCCGAGAAATTGACGAAATTGTGGAGCAGCGTGCGCAGATCCCGGCCGTAGCGGATGAGCCGCTCGAGGTCGCCAAAGGCCGCAAAGGCGGGGGCCAGTTCGGCGTCTTGGGCGAGCAGGGCGTCGAGGCCGGCTTGGCCGCTGCCGGTCAGGATTTCCCGGGCCCGCGCCGGCCCGAGCGCCTGGGCGGCGCTGGCCGGTTTGGCCTTCAGCCATTCCGCGTACGGCGCCAGTCGGGCCTGGAGCCGGGTCCACTCGGCTTCGGAAAGCTCGGTCTGAGTCGCGCCGAAGACCGGGGCGACCGCCGCATGGCGCAACCGGGTGAGCGCGCCGGCCCACGCCGGATTGACGCCGTCGACCAGGGGCAGCGCGCGGCCGGGGCCGACCGCGGCCAGGGGAAAGGCGGCGAGCTCCGCCGTGGCCGCGGAGAGGAGGCGGGGCCCCAGAATCAGAAAATCATCAGGCGTGCGGCCGAGCGCGGGCTGGGCGCGCGGATCGAAGCCCGCGATCCGGCAGCGCGTGAAGAAGTCGTCCACCTTGGCGCGGACGGCGTCGACCGCGTTGTAGGCGGCTTCGGTCTGCTCGCCCAGGAGTGTGCCGGCGCCGGCCGAGCCGGCGGCCACCCAGTCGCAATAGGCCTGCAACTCGGCGCGGAACGGACCAATTTGATCGCGTTGGACACCGGCGGCGCCGGTCGGGCTCTTGACCGGCCCGTAGCAGGTCACGATATCCTCGATCAGGCGGCGGGTCGCCGGGTCGGACGCGGCTTCGGGCGCGATGATGCCGTCGCCATTGATGCGGCCGGCCGGGAAGATCTTCGCGGGATCGGCCAGCGCCGGCAGGCCGAGGCTCGCGCCGGCGGGCTCCCCGGTTTGCTGCAGCACCCGGCGGGCGGCCGCGAGGAGTGCGCGGCCCTCCGGCGTCTGGTCCTGGATCGACGCCAAGGGTAGCGTGTCGGCCGGCTGCAGGAGCTGGCCCGGATCCTTGAGGCGGGCCGAGGCCCACTGCACCGCCGCCACCACCTCCGAGGCGCGGATCCGGCCGTCGCCGTCGGCGTCGAGGAGCGCAAGGGTCCGCTCGTCCAATTCCAGGCCCTTGACCGGGCAGGCCAACGCGACCCACAGTTTGAAATCGAGCGAGGCGATCGCCTGCAGGTCGGCGGCCGACAGCAGGGCCGCCTGGTCGAGACCGCCGCGGCGGAAGAACGTCCAGCGGTGTCCGGAGGTCGAGGGGGCGGCGGCGCGAGACAGCAGGGGATGCATGACGGTCGGGATTAATGCGCTTATTTGCAGGGCTTCAAGGCTGTTCAGAATCTTTGGGTGGCGGGTGGGTTCACCGGGGAAATCGGGTCGACGTCCGCCGGCCGGGCCGCGGTGCCGCGGGGAGGATTGCGGGAGTTGGCGCCGCGCGGTCGGCGACAATTGCGCCGAATCCAAATCTATCCATTAGGCGGACCGGCCGAGCGTGACCACGCATTCCAGATGGCGGGTCTGGGGAAACAGATCGAACGGCCGCACGCGGCGGAGCACGTAGCCGGCGTCGAGAAACCGGCGCAGGTCGCGCATCTGCGTGGCCGGGTCGCAGCTCACATAGACCACGGCGGCCGGGCCGAAGGCGAGGAGCTGGGTCAGGAACGGTTCGTCGCAGCCCCGCCGCGGCGGATCGATGACCACAGCGGTCTCCGCCGGCGGAAACGACACCACACCGAAGAGGGCGGCCGCGTCGCCCGGCTCGAAGGCGGCGTTGGCGATGCCATTGGCCGCGGCGTTTTCCCGGGCGAAGCGCACGCTGCTTTCGCTGATTTCCAGACCCAGCACCCGCGCGAAGGATGGGGCGGCGCTCAGGGCGAACAGGCCGCTGCCGCAGTAGGCGTCGACCAGGAAACGGGCGCCGCCGGCGGCCGCTTCGCCGCGGACATGCTCGACGAACGCCGGCAGGATGAAGGGGTTGTTTTGGAAGAAATCCCGCGCGAGGAAACGCAGGCGCAGCGGCGGATCGACCGCCACGTTCTCGGTCACGGTCGCCCCGGGATCGGTGGTCACCGCGCCGCCCGCGTCGCGCAGCAGGAGGGTGGCGCCCTGCGGGTAGCCGCCCTCCGCCGCCCGGGTGCGGACGGCCGCCCGCATCTCGGTCAGGCGCGCGTTGATCCCGTCGGTCGCGATCGGGCATTGCGGCACGTCCACCAAGTCGAAGCGGCTGCCTTGACGCAGGAAGCCGATCGGGAAGTCCGCGTCCCCGGCCGGCGGGCGCGCGAAGTGCGGGGTGATCTTCGAGCGGTAGCCCAATTCGGCCGGCGAGCCGACGACCGGATCGACGGGGAAGTCCACCCCGACCATGTGGACGAGCAGTTCGGACACCTGGCGGCGCTTCCATTCCCGCTGGCCCGCGTAGGCCAGATGCTGGTACTGGCAGCCGCCACAGCGGCCGAACAGGGGACAGATCGCGTTGCGCCGCTCGGGCGACGCCGTGATCACCTCGAGCAAATCCGCGTCCGAATAGTTGCGGTGGTTGCGGTAGACGCGGGCCCGCACCCGCTCGCCCGGCAACGTGTAGGGCACCATGACGACCCAAGTGTCGACCCGGCCGAGCCCCAGGCCCAGGTTGGTCAGCGTGGCGATCTCGAGTTCGATCTCCTGGCGATAGGCGAAGGGAAACGGATTGAACTTTTTCGGCGGCAAGGCGGCTGTCTTAACCGGATCGGCGGCCAAAGCCCATTTGAATTTTTCCCGGCCTTGTGCTTCGCTCGCGCCCTTGGCCGCTGAAAAGATAACCAGCCTGCAGAATCCGCGGGTCAAACAGCTCGTCAAGCTGCGCGACCGCCGCCCGCGCGACGAGGCCGGAGTGTTCCTGGTCGAGGGTTATCGGGAGATCCGGCGGGCCCTGGACCGGGCGGTGCCGTTGCGCGAACTCTACTACGCGCCGGAGTGGTTTCTCGGCGAGAACGAACCGGCGCTGCTGGCTGCGGCGGCGGCGGCCGGCGCGGAATTGGTGGAGCTGTCCCGGGAGGCCTTCGCGAAGGTGGCCTACCGGGAGCGTCCGGACGGACTCCTGGCGGTGGCCCCGCAATGGCGGCGGGCGTTGGACGAGTTCGACCGGGCCCCGGGCGTGCCTTTTTTCCTGGTGGTCGAGGCGATCGAGAAGCCCGGCAACCTGGGCACGATCCTGCGCAGCGCGGACGCGGCCGGCTGCACCGGAGTGATCGTGTGCGATCCGGTCACCGATCTGTTCAATCCGAACGTGGTGCGGGCGTCGACCGGCGTCATTTTTTCGGTGCCCTGCGTGGTCGCCGAGGGGCCGGCGGTTCGGGCCTGGCTGCGGGCCCGCTCGATTCGAGCGGTGGCGACGACGCCCGCCGCCGAAACCCTGTATACGGCGGCGGATTTGCGCGGGCCGCTCGCCATCATCATGGGCAGCGAACAGTACGGACTCAGCGCGTTTTGGCTGCAGCAATCCGACGCGTCGGTGCGCATCCCGATGGCCGGCCAGGCCGGCTCGCTCAATGTCGCCATGGCCGCCCTGATCACCCTGTTCGAGGCGGTTCGCCAGCGCGCCCGGGGATAAGGGCCCCCTTGCCCCCGGTTTTGGGATGAATGCAGGCTACTTCGCCGGCGGGTTGAGCCCCTTGGCCAGATCGTCCAGGCCGGCGGCCATGCTGATGCGCGGAATGTAGGCGAGGTCGCGGCGGGCGGCGGCGATGTTGAACCAATGGTGGTGGGCCAATTCGGCGGCGACAAACCGGGTCAGCGGGGGCTCGCCGCGCAGGGGCAGGACGCGCCAGGCCAGCTCGCAGGCCCCGCCCGCCAATCGGGCGGCCGCCAGGGAAACGCGCCGCTCGATCGGGGGTTCGCCCAGGCGGCGGAGCAGCTGACCGAGCCAATCCCAGAGGAGCACCGGTTCGCCGTTCGTGATGAAGTAGGGCCGGCCGGCGGCCGAGGAGTTGGTCGCGAAAAGCGCCGCCTCCGCCTGGAGAT
>CAZWMF010000004.1:0-3135 GCA_964634535.1 uncultured Opitutaceae bacterium
GCCCAGCTCGGATCCAATCTGTCGGGGGTCCTGTACGTGCTCGACGAGCCGAGCATCGGGCTCCACGCGCGCGACAATGAGCGCCTGATCGCGACCCTCGAAGTTCTGCGGGCCAAGGGCAACACGCTGCTCGTGGTCGAACACGACGACGAAATCATGGAGCACGCGGACCGGATCATCGATCTGGGCCCGGGCGCCGGCGTGCACGGCGGCCAGCTGCTGGCCGCCGGCAGCCCCGCCGAGATCAAGCGGTGCGGCGAATCGCTGACCGGCGTCTTTCTGAGCCGCGGCATCGTCCATCCCCTGCGGGGCGAACGCCGTCCGCTGCCACCGGCAAAGGCGCGCGACGCCTGGATCGACCTGCGGGGAGCCCGGTGGCGCAATCTGAAGGGAGTGGATCTGCGCCTGCCGATCGGCCGACTTACGCTGGTCGCCGGACCCAGCGGCGCCGGCAAGTCCACCATGATCCGCGACCTCCTTCAACCGGCGGTCGCCCACGCGATCAAGCGCGGGGTGAGCGACTTGACCGGCGTCCATTTCGTGCGGGCAACCGGTTTTGCCGCAGCCGAGGCCGATCCCGTCGCCACCGGCCGATCAGGCACCGCCGGACGTTCCACGGTATTCAAGCGATTGCGGCTTCCCCAGGCCTTCCGGTCGGTCATCACGGTGGATCAATCGCCGATCGGCAAGACGCCGCGTTCGACTCCGGCCACCTATCTCGGCATCTTCGACCTGATCCGGGGCTTTTTCGCCGCTCTGCCCGAGTCAAAGATGCGCGGCTTCACGGCCTCGCGGTTTTCCTTCAACGTCGCCGGGGGCCGCTGTCCGACCTGCGAGGGCGCCGGCCGCGTAAAACTGGAAATGGCGTTCATGCCGGATGTCTATTTGCCCTGCGAGGATTGCCGCGGCCGCCGATACGGGCCCGACCTCGCGGACGTCACCTGGAAAGGCAAGACCATCGGCGACGTGCTCCAGCTCACGTTTGAGGAGGCGGCGGCGTTTTTCGGTTTTCACGCCCAGCTCGGCCCGGTCTGCCGACTGATGGCCGACTGCGGACTCGATTATCTGACGCTGGGACAAAGTTCGCCAACCCTGTCCGGCGGCGAGGCCCAGCGGCTCAAGCTGGTCACCGAACTCGCGCACGGCCTGGCCACCTACCGCGAGCGCCGCCGGGGCACCCTGCCGCAGAACCTCTACGTGCTGGAGGAGCCGACCATCGGGTTGCATCTGAGCGATTGCGAGAAACTGATCCGCGTGCTGCACGCCCTGGTCGACCAGGGGCACACCGTCGTCGTGATCGAACACAATCTCGATCTGCTGGCCGAGGCCGACTACATCGTCGAGTTGGGCCCGATCGGCGGACCCGACGGCGGAGAACTCCTCTATCAGGGTCCCCTCGACGGCTTGCTGGCCGTGCGGCGCAGCCCCACCGCGCCATACCTTCGGGCGAAACTCCGGCCAAAACCGGCGTGATCAGCTGGCGGCTACGCTCGCGTCGTGCGCCTTGGCCGCGTCCTGAACCACTTTGATCAGTTCATTGATGGCGACCGGCTTCAGCAGGTAGCGAAAGAGCGCGGCCTCGTTCACGCTGCGCAGCAGCATTTCGGGCTTCATGTAGCCGGTGACGAGCACGCGCTGCATGTTCGGATACTCTTCGCGAGCGCGCACGAGAAAACTCATCCCGTTGCCGCCGGGCATCAGGTGATCGGCCACGACCACCTTGAACGATCGCTTGTGCAGGATAAACTCCGCTTCCTTGGTCGACGTCGCGGTGGTGATGTCAAAATACGGAGAAAGCGCCACGGCAAACACGTCCAGAAGCGCCTGTTCGTCATCGACTAGAAGCACGGCATCGGCCGGCAGGCCGCCGGCACCGGTTGGCGACTGGGTGTTTCCGTCACTCATGGGTGACCGCCGAGACTTGATGGGGGCAGGGCAATGTCAAATCTTCCGGGCGACGAAAAACACCTATAGTATTGCATCGGAACCCCCGTCGGATTCTTTAACCAAGGCATGGCTCAACCCGACCTGCTTGCCGCCGCCAATTCCGGGCAACTGGGTACTATGCCTCGCGAGGCCCTGACGGTCGAGCATCTGACCGTCGCCAATGCCTCCGGCCATACCCCGTTGCACGCCGCGGCCCGATATGGCGGGCTGAAGGACCTCCCCCCCGGATTGCTGACCCCCGCGCTCCTCGCCTTACGCAACGCAGCGGGTTACACGCCTTTGCACAACGCCGCCCAGGGCGGACATCTCGACGAAATTCCCCGGCCGCTCATCACGGCGGAGGCCCTGGCCCAACGCAGCAACGCCGGATACACGGTGTGGCACCTGGCCGCCGGCGCGGGCTACCTCAATCAGATTCCGCCGGAGTTGATCACCGATGCCACCTTCGACGCCACGACCGACGTGGGCAACACGCTGCTGCACGAGGCGGCGGAGAATGGGACCCTGGATCGCATCCCCCCCGCCCGCTTGACGGCCGATTCGCTGGCGCGCAAGAACCTCGCCGGCGAAACCGTCCTGCAGGCGGCGGCGTTCAACGGTCATCTCGACCAAGTGCCGCGCGCGTTCTTGACCGTCAGCGCGCTCCGCGCCACCACGAATGCGGGCGACACCGTTTTCCACGCCGCGGCGATTTCCGGCAATCTGGGCCAGATTCCCGTCGAACTTCTGGTGCACGACAATCTGGTGCTCGCCAGCAAAACGGGCTTCACCGCCATTCACGCCGCGGCGGAGACCGGCCAACTAACCCATATCCCGGCCGAGCGGTTGACCGCCGACCTTTTGTTGACCCGCAACGATAACGGCGACACGCCGCTCCATGCGGCCGCTTTCGCCGGGCACCTCGACCAGGTGCCGCCGGCGATCCTGACGGCGGAGCGGCTGGCCGTGCGCAATTACGAGGGCCTTTCCGTGCTGCAGACGGCGATCGACCGGGGCCATGTCGATCAGTTGCCGGCCGCCGTACGGCCCAAGCCGGTCAACGCCTTCGGCCGATTTTGCCAGATGATTTTCGGATCGCGCCGATGATGGCGTTTTTTGCCGTCGCCTCCGCGTAATTTGGTGCGGCCTTGCCAGCGTCGCGGCAAGTGCGCAATCTGACCGCTTTGCATGAACACGACCATCACCGCC
>CAZWMF010000004.1:3145-20398 GCA_964634535.1 uncultured Opitutaceae bacterium
ACCAGGTATTGGTGGGTCGCCCGCCTCAACCGCCGCGTCGCACGAACGGCAGCCTCAACATGCCACGCTTCCATTACGGCAGCGTCGTTCCCCCCGACTACTATGTCGGTCGAGAGAAAGAACTATCTGATGCCCGCGAGATCATCGACTCACGCGGCAACCCAACCATCGAGGTTGACGTTCGACTCGCCGGAGGCGCCCTCGGGCGCGCCGCGGTCCCGTCCGGCGCCAGCACCGGCGAGCACGAAGCGCTGGAATTGCGCGACGGCGACAAGAAGCGCTTTGGCGGCAAGGGCGTGCAGAAGGCCGTGGCCAACGTGAAGGCCGTCATCGCGCCGGCCCTGATCGGGCACGACGCCCTGGACCAGGTCGGCGTCGACCGGGCCATGCTCAAGCTCGACGGCACGCCGACCAAGTCGAAGCTCGGCGCCAACGCCGTGCTCGGCGTCTCGCTGGCCAACGCCAAGGCCGCCGCCGCCGCGCTGCAGCAGCCGCTGTACAAGTATCTCGGCGGACCCAACGCCAAGGTGCTGCCGGTCCCCATGATGAACATCATGAACGGCGGCGCCCATTCCGACGCCCCGATCGACCTGCAAGAGTTCATGATCATGCCGATCGGCGCCAAGACGTTCGCCGAGGGCCTGCGCATGGGCTGCGAGGTGTTCCACGCCCTGAAGAAGGTGCTGAAGGACAAGGGGCTTTCCACCGCGGTGGGCGACGAGGGCGGTTTCGCCCCGAAGTTCGACTCGGCCAACGCCGCCCTCGATTCGATCGCGGTCGCGGTCAAGGCGGCCGGTTACAAGTTCGGCAAGGACATCGCCATCGCCCTGGATCCGGCGGCCTCGGAATTTTACGTGGCGGACAAGAATCGGTATGTCTTCAAGAAGTCCGACCAGCGTTCCCTGACCGGCGACGAGATGGTCGAGTTCTATCGGGAGCTGGTGGGCAAGTATCCGATCGTTTCGATCGAGGACGGCCTCGCCGAAAACGACTGGGAGACCTGGAAGAAGCTGACCGACGCGATCGGCGACAAGGTCCAGCTGGTCGGCGACGACCTGTTCGTCACGAACACGCAATTCCTGAAGAAGGGCATCGACCTGGGCGTCGCCAATTCGATCCTCGTCAAGGTCAACCAAATCGGCTCGCTGACCGAAACGCTGGATGCGATCGAAATGGCCAAGGAAGCCTCGTACACGGCCGTCATCTCGCACCGCTCGGGCGAAACCGAGGACGTGACGATCGCCGACATCGCCGTGGCGACCAACGCCGGCCAGATCAAGACCGGTTCGCTCTGCCGCACCGACCGCATCGCCAAGTACAACCAACTGCTGCGCATCGAAGAGGAGTTGGGGGCGGACGCGATCTACGGCGGCAAACTGTAATGGCGCGCGCGCCGGCGTAGGATCCGTGCCGCCATGAAACCGGCCTCCGCCGCGGTCGAGCAGCTTCGGCACGCCATCAACCTCCGCCTGTCCCTCCTCGACTGTCCGACGGTCGAGGACGGGGACGCGGCCTGGATCAACCTGACCGCGCCCATCTTCGCGCGGTACCGGGAGGTCACGCGGCGGGTGGCCGACCGCCTGAGCCCGGCGGACGAGCGCATCCAGCACTTCCTCGACCGCTATCTCGCGGACATCGGCCCGGCGGCGCGGCTGCCCGTGCGCACGTTCGTCCTGGACGAGCCGGGGCTCGCCCGCCAACTGTCCCTGCCGGCCGAAGGCGACGAATTCGTCTCGCCGCTGGTCCGCAGCTACCGCCTGCGCAACGGCGTGCTGCACAATCCGGCCAACGACCGGCGCACGACCCAGGGCATTTTTCACGTCGCCGAGGGCGGCCTGCCCATCCCGGATGACAAGCAGGCGGTGCCCAAGGCGACGTTTGCGCGGCTGCTCGAATTCGCCCTGCGCCCCCCGCGGGATCTTTTGCGGCTGCCGTACACCGCCGGCCGGCGCAAGGAGGCCGCGGCGATGGCCTCGCTGCTCATCCGCCCGCTGGTCGCGCCCGCGGTGCCCGGCCTGAGCGGAGCCAAACGGATGGAGATTCGCTTTTTCGCCCCGGGCTCGCTGGTCTCGAATCTCGATTTTATCGAGATGATCTTCGGCAACGCCGGCGATCCGTATCTGCCCGAAAACGACGCCGAACTCGATATCGAGGGCTGGTGCGGGCACACCGGCTGCGTCATCCTGGCCCCGCACCTCACGACCGTGCCCAAGCATCTCGTCGGGCTGCCGCCCTGGGAATTGGCCACCGCGCGCCAGCGCCGCGACGGGATGTGCTGGAAGTCCGACCAGGAAACCTACAACAACGGCGCGGCCTTCAAGCTGTGCGCGCGCGACGCAACCGGCGTGATGGTCACGATCCTCGCCGACAATTACTACGGCTATTGCAAAAAGGAGGTGAAGACCCAGATCAGCTTCGCCGCGAACCTCTTCGGCGCGGCCGAGGAGGAGCATGCCGGCGGCGCCCTGGTTTTCCCGAGCTACGACTTGGGCGACGCCTTTGACGGCTTTGCCGAGCCCGAGCGCTATTCCATCGCCGACGTGCTCGCCCGCGAGCCGGAGGAATGGGCGGCCCAGCCCGAGGGTCACGCGCTGCACCACCGGATGTCCGACCTGGTGCTCGTGCCCGAAGCCAGCCGCTTCGACCTGCGGCGCCAGACGGTGTCCTGGAGCGGGCCGGACGGCGCGGCGCCGACGCTCAAGCTTCTGGCCGGCAAGACCTACATCCGTCCGAGCGGCTACCGCGTCCACATGGAGCCGGTGCGGGGCGAGGCCGGCCGATGGCGGCTGGTCGGCACCGTCGCGGAGGGCACGTTCTGCCATAAGCCCTCCACGGTTTCGGGCGGCGGCAAGTCCGAAATCTCGAAGGCGATCTCCGACGCCATCCTGCCCGGCCACGTTTTCGTCGCCGACCTCGACCACGACCTGGACGCGGTCGCGCAGATCCTGGTGCGCGATTTCCGGGATCGCTTCCGCGATCCGGCGCGCAATGGCCGCGACACCCGGACGGTCCTGAGCCCGCAGCGCTCGCTCGGCAGCGTGATCAAGCTGCTGACCCCGTCGCGCCGCGAATTCACGGACGCGCACAATGCCTGGCTCGACTCGGTCCCGCAGCACATCAAGGAACTCGTCTTCGTCATCAAGCGCTACTACCAGCCCGCCTGGGGCGAGGACTGGCGCAGCCATTTTTCGGTCGACAAGATCAACGGCCGTCCGGCCAACGAGCTCAAGCTCGATGGCCACAAAATCGTCGTGAACACCTTGCGGGTCGGCTTCGAGGCCGACGGCTCCTGGCGGGTGTTCGGCCTGCGCCATGACTTCCATCCGGCGGCCAAGGTGCAGATGGAGGACGACATCACCGCCTCGATCGTCGTGCCGGCCGGTCCCGACGGGCCATCGCGCAAGTTCGTGATGAATTGCGAGGCGCGGCTTTTCCAGCGGCCCGACGAGGCCATCCACCGCGGCTACGACCGGCAGACCGAATGGGACATGGCCCTGCCGGGCAATTTCATCTCCAACTACGAGCCGCTCAACGCCGCCGACGCCCGGGCGATGATCGAAGATGCGATCGATTTTTCCGCCTTCACCGAGCCGATGCAGCGCCTGATTCGCGACGCGGCCGCGGCCGGCGATCGCGCGTCGCCGCACTACTTCGTCTCGTCCGCCAACCCGCGCCTGGTCGACGGCAAGCCCTCCAAGAATCCCCGCTATCTCCAGACCCGTCCCGACCTGGCCGACCCCCGCGGACCGGCGCTCGCGCGGATCTCCGAGCGGCTGCACCGCCGGCTGGCGGCGGGCCAGCCGCTGCTCACCCCAGTCGATCTGGTCGTGCCCGGCCGCCGCAACAATCCGCCCGAAGCCGGTATCCGCCCGCTCTGCGTCTTCGGCCCGCTGCATTACCTGGAATTGCCCGAGCTGTTCATGGAATTCATCAGCTCGATGACCGGCAAATCGCCGTCGACGACCGGCGCCGGCTCGGAGGGTGCCCTCACCAAGGGCCCATTCAACGCGCTGCCGCCGATCATCGACCTCGACGCCGCGCTGGTCTCGTTGATTCTCACCGGCCACGACGTGTTTGTCTCGGCCGCCGGGTACCTGGGACCCAATAGCCGCGTCGATCACGACGTCAGCCTGCTCGTGCCCGAGGTTCTCTCCCGCATGACGCCGGCCGAGCGCGATGCCCGGGCTCTCATCGCGGACGGTTGCCTGGAACGCTGCACCGATTTCGAGGAGGCCGGCCGGAAGGTCCTGGCCAGCCGGCTGGGCTACCGCATCACGACGCGCTTCGTGCGCATCTACTTTGGCCGGGTGTTCACCCACCCGCACACCGTGTTCAGCGACGAGATGCTGCGGCCCGAACTGCAGGATCCGGCGATTTTCGCCGACGGCATGGACAACATTGTCGCGACCCATCGCCGCGTGGCCGAAAGCTACTTCAACGACGGCAGCATCGAAATGGCCTGCCCGCCGTTGCGGGCGCTCTTGCATATCATGGCCTACGGACAGTGGGAGGGTCACGGCCTGGACGACCCGGCCGTGCGCGCGCTCTTCACCCGGCAACATCTGGTGGGCAGCGCCTGGTACGGGGCCCGGCTGGACGCCAAGCAACAGGTCGACGCCGCCTTGTGGAAGCGGCACATCGGTTCGCTGCAACCGTGGCTCGACGAGCCCAGATGCGCCGACGTCGCGCGCCAGCTTTGCCTGGCCGAGCGCCTGGCCCGGGCCCGGGATGAAAGCGTCCGGGTGGCCACGCCGGCCTACCGCTCAGCCCTCCAGGGCACGCTAGGCCGCCAGCCGCTGTGATCGGCCCCGGCGGCAAAACTGACGGGTCTTCTGAAGGACGGTCGCCGGTAAGCATATTGACGTCAAAAGCAATAATTGACGTCACGTATTTGCCCACTATTGTCTTCGCGTGGCGGCAAAGCGACATTCGATCAAGGGCACGGATCGTCGAAAGGCGACGACCGTTCGACTCGATCCACGACTGCAGGGGAATTTGGCTTTGCTCAGCCAGATACTGAAAAAGCCCCTTAATCGCTTGGTTAACGAAGCGGTGGAAAGTTTCCTCGAAAGGCGCTCAGCCGAGGTTGAGTCGGACCTGCAACAAATCCTCGACCGCGTCAGAGCCACCCGCCGTGCGGACCCCAAGTTCGAGGCGGCCATCGGCACGCTCGTCGACGCGGAAGCCACCTTGGGAGCCGAAGATCCGGCGGAGGGTCGCACGCAACGAAACGCGGGGCCCGTGCAGACCATGGTCCACCAATTGCTTCGCGATTGAAGCCATGGCCAACTGGGACGAAGACAGTCCCACACTGCGCAGGAACCTGACCAAAGTCCTGCGTGCGATTCGGGACGGCGCAATGCGTCGCGACAGGCCGACCGTCGAGTCCGCTCGCCAATGGCATCGCGATGCCATGGAAGGACTCGACGTTCCGGCGCCCGAATTCGTGGGGCGCTACCGAGGCGAGGATGGCGTCAGAAAAGTCCGGGTTTGGGTTGGCACCGCAGAGGGTGTGAACCCGAAGCAAGTCGCCGAGCAACTCAAGGAATTCGAGGGCCGCCTCCAACGCACGCTGTCCGCGCTCGATAAACTCTACGATTCTGGGATGGACCTGGATGCCGACGGACTGTCTGCTACAATTGAATTGGCCGCCTGGGCGCACTCGGAGTGGATTCGAATCCATCCGTTTGCCAATGGGAACGGCCGCACAGCAAGAATGTGGGCAAACGCCATTTTCATGCGCTATGGCCTCGACCCGGTTGTGCGTCTTCGTCCCCGCCCGGATGTCGGATATGGCGCGGCCTGCTCCGACGCCATGCATGGCGACTGGCGGTCCACTTCTGCGGCTTTCCGGAAGATGCTCCTGACTCGTTACCGCTGAATCAGAGTTCAGTTTGGTAGGCAGCAGAAGCGCGCATCCACGAATGATCAGTAGGCAACATTCCGAGCGACTGGATCATCAACCTGTCCGTAATAAACCTCGGCTTAGAGAGCCAAAAAAACTTTCCTCTGGCCCTTCTCCGGTTAACCCGACTCAAATGCGCCCGCCATCGCCAAACCCATGCGCTCGCGCCCGATCGGCGGGTCGCCCCGAAGGGTTTCGCTTTAGCTAAACGGAGGCGCTATTCGACGTCGAGGAGGTAGCCGCGCAGGTATTCGCTCTCCGGCATGGCCGCCAGCACCGGATGGTCCGGGGGCTGGTGGTGCCATTCGCGGATGCGCACCCGACGCTTGGCGTCGGCCGCCGCTTCCGCGACGACTGAACGCAGTTCGGCCTCGTGCATATGGTGGGAGCAGGTGTACGTCGCCAGCCGCCCGCCGGGCGAGAGCCGCTGCAGCGCCCGCAGGTTGATCTCCTTGTAGCCGCGCAGCGCCCCCTCGAGCGCCGACCGGGATTTGGCGAAGGGGGGCGGATCCAAAATGATCAGGTCCCAGAGCGGCTCCCCGGCCCGCGCCGGATCGTTCAGCCAGTCGAAAACGTTGGCCGTTTGAAACCGGGCGGCGACGCCGTTGCGTTCGGCGTTGCGCTGGGCCGCCGCCACCGCGTCGTCCGCGCTGTCGAGGCCCAGGACCTCCGCCGCGCCCGCGCGGCCCGCTTGGAGGGCAAAGGAACCCTGATTGCAGAATGCGTCCAGCACCCGGGGCGGCCGGCCGGCCGCCGCCATGCGCCGCACCTCCGCGGCGATCGCCGCGTGGCTTTGGCGCTGGTCGAGATAGAAGCCGGTTTTCTGGCCGTGGAGCAGATCAAGCCAGTATTCAAATCCGTCGATCGAGAACCAGCGCGGTTCCCAGGGACCGCCGGAGCGGGTGCCCACCATCCGGTCCAAACCTTCCAATCGGCGGATCGGCGCGTCGTTGCGGAACAGAATCTCCGCGGCCCCCGTCGCTTCGGCCAGGGCGTCCGCCAGCCAGGCCGATCGCTTTTCCATGGCGGCGGTTTGGATTTGCAAAACCACCGTATCCCCAAACTGGTCGGCGACCACCCCGGGCAGGTCGTCCGACTCGGACCAGACCAGGCGCCGGACCGGCGCGGCGATCCGGCGAGCCAGCGCCCCGCGGATCGCGGTGCGGATGAACGCCTCGTCCAGGACCACGTGCTCGCGGCTCAGGCGCCGCCACACGATCTGCGAGCGACTATTGTAAATGCCGGAGCCCAGAAAACGGCCGCGCCGGTCCCGGCACTCGACCACCTCGCCGTCGTGCTCGGCCGGCAGGAGGCCCTCGACCTCGTTGACGAAGATCCAGGGATGACCGGTGAGGACGCGGGCGGCGGCGTTGGCCTTGAGCTTGAGAAAGGGGACGGACATTGGGTTCGCGTCCACCCTGGGGTAATCCCGGGCAAATCTCGACAAAACTCGCGGCAAGATTTCTTTTGGCATCCGCGGCCCCCGCCCCTTCACTGGGGGTTTTTCATGGAAGTTGCCGCCCAAATCGCCCGTCGCCGCACGTTCGCGATCATTTCGCATCCGGACGCGGGCAAGACCACCCTGACCGAGAAGTTTCTCCTCTACGGCAACGCCATCCATCTGGCCGGGGCGGTGAAGGACCGGAAGAACCAGCGGGCCACCGCCTCGGATTGGATGGAACTGGAGCGCCAGCGCGGCATTTCGATCAGCTCGACCGTGCTGCAGTTCGACTACGCCGGCTACGCGGTCAACCTCCTGGATACCCCCGGGCACAAGGATTTTTCGGAGGACACCTACCGCGTGCTCACCGCGGTGGACGCCGCGCTCATGGTAATCGACGCCGGCAAGGGCGTGGAGGCGCAGACTCGCAAACTATTCGAAGTCTGCCGCCGCCGGGGCGTGCCGATCTTCACGTTCATGAACAAGTGCGATCGGCCGACGCGCAATCCGCTCGAGCTGCTCGATGAATTGGAGAACGTGCTCGGCCTCCAGTCGTCGCCGGTCGTCTGGCCGCTGGGCAACGGTCCGGAGTTCCGCGGGGTGTACGACCGGCGATCGGCCCACGTCCATTTGTTCGAGCGCGTCCCAGGCGGGGCCTACCAGGCGCCCGTGTCGGTGACGTCTCTCGAGGATCCGGCGGTCCGGTCCCGATTGAGCGACAGCGCCTACGCCGAGGCGGTCGAGCAGCTGGCCATGTTGGACGGCGCCGGCCATGCCTTCGATCTTGCGGCGGTTCGGGCCGGTCGGCAGACGCCGGTCTATTTCGGCAGCGCGGTCAATAATTTCGGCATCCAGCTCCTCCTGGACGGATTCTTGCACGACTCGGTCCCGCCCCAGCCGCGGCGCAACGCTCGAGACGGCGCGGAGGTGCCGGTCGACTCGGCCAAATTCAGCGGTTTTGTGTTCAAGATCCAGGCGAACATGGACCCGAAACACCGGGATCGCATCGCCTTCCTACGGGTCTGCTCGGGCGAGTTTCAGCGCGACATGAACGTCGTGCACGTGCGCTCCGGCCGGACGGTCCGCCTATCCTCGTCCCACAAGCTTTTCGGCCAGGAGCGGGCCACCGTCGACGAGGCCTGGGCGGGCGACGTGATCGGCCTGGTGGGTCATGACACGTTTGGCATCGGCGACACCCTGACCGACGATCGCGCCATCGCCTTCGACGAAATCCCCCGCTTTCCCCCGGAAGTATTCTCCTACATTTCCAACCCCAATCCGTCCGATGCGAAGAAGTTTCGCGCGGGTCTGGAGCAGCTTCTGCAGGAAGGCGTCGTGCAATCCTTCGCCCCGCGGGCGGCCCCGCCCGGGTCCACGCTATTGGCCGCGGTCGGACCCTTGCAATTCGAGGTTGTGCAATATCGGCTCCGCAGCGAATACGGTGCGGAGTCCCGCCTCGAAGCCACGCCCTGGACCATCCTGAAGTGGCTGCTGCCCCACCCGTCGCTGGCCGCGCCGGGCAATCTCATTCTGGCCTCGGGCGTAAGCCTCGGCACCGATTCGGCGCAGCGGCCCGTTATCCTCTTTCCCAACGACTGGACCATGCGTTACTTCGGAGAAAAGAATCCCGATTTGGCCTTCCGCGACCTCCCCCCCACATGACCGCCTGCAAGCTCGTCTTGATTGCGCTGATCAGCGCCGGCCTCGCCCTGCCCGGCCTGGTCGCCCGACCGCCCGTGGCCATTTACAAGGGGGCCATCGTGATGGACGCCGGCACCGGCGAAATTCTGTTCGCCGATCATGCGGACGAGGTGAGCCCCCCGGCGAGCATGGCCAAGCTGATGACCTTCGCCGTGGTGGACGATCAGATCCGCGACGGACGCCTCAGCTTGGCGACGCCGATTCATATCAACCGCGACGACGCCCGCGTGGCCGAGCAGGGCGACAGCACCCACGTGGGTCTGCGGGCGGGCGAAACCTTCACCGTCGAGGAATTGATCTACGCGATCATGATCCAATCGGCCAACGATGCGGCCTTTGCCCTGGCCCGGAGCACCGCCGGCTCGGTGCCGGCATTTGTCGACCTGATGAACGCGAAGGCCCGGGCTCTGGGAATGACGCGCACCGTGTTTCGCAGTCCCAACGGCTTCCCGCCGCGCAGCCGACGCGTGGCCGATGGCGATCTCACCACGCCGCGCGATTTCGCCCTGCTGGCGCGCTACCTGGTCCGGCATACCGACGTGGTCAAGTACACCCGGGTTCGTTCGCGGCCCTTCGGCGCGGGCGTGCGCTTTCCGCCGACCCCGATGAATAACCACAACCGCCTTTTGGGGAAAATCGCCGGGCTGGACGGGCTCAAGACCGGCTTCACCGGCGGGGCCGGATTCTGCCTGACGGCCACCGCCGAGCGCGCGGGCCGGCGGATCATCGTCGTGGTGATGGACAGCCCCGATGCCCGCGATCGCGACCTCAAGGTCGCTCAATTGATCGAGCGCGGTTTTGCCATCCACCCGTTTCACGCCGTGATTGGAGCTCCCGCCAGCGCCCCGGCGCCGACGAGCCCCCCGCCGACCGCCCTCGTGCCCGCGAGCCCCGGCCCGGCGGCCGCCGACCCAAACTCGCCGGCGATCCACTTCGCCCCGCCTTGAGTCGACGCGGCCCAGCCCACCGGACCCGTCGGCTCGCGGATGCGGCCGCCGGGACGACCGCGGCGCAGGCGCGCCGGTCCGCCCTCCGCCTCTCCCTTTTTTCGGCGCACCCGCCGGCGCCATGATTTTGGCGCCCCGTTCGGATTAGACTTACGCCGCGAACCCGCTCCCTTCATAGTGTGACCATGCCGGGCGAACCCCATTCCCATACCGACCCCGCCATCGTGCGGTTTCGGCAGGTGAGCGTGCGCTACGGCCGAACGCTCGCGCTGGACGATGTGACGACGGACGTGCCCTGCGGCAGCCTGACCGCAATTCTGGGACCAAACGGGGCGGGCAAGAGCACCTTTTTGCGGGCCTGCCTCGGTTGGGCGCCGATGGTCCACGGCGAAATCCACATCGGCGATTCGCATCCCCAGCATGCGCTTCCGCGCCTTGCCTATCTGCCCCAACGCCAAGCCATCGATTGGGACTTTCCGATCACGGTGCGCGAAGTCGTCGAACAAGGCCGCTATCCCGCGCTCGGCGCCTGGCGCCGGATGGGCTTGAGCGACCGGAACCTGGTCGACCGGGCGCTGCGCGAACTCGGGCTGGCCGAATTGGCCGAACGGCAGATCCGGCGCCTGTCCGGCGGCCAGCAGCAGCGCGTTTTTCTGGCGCGTTCGCTCGCGCAGGGGGCGGACATCTTTCTGCTCGACGAGCCCTTTGCCGGCCTGGACCGGCAAGCGGTGGAGGAACTGCGCCACATCTTTCGGGCCTGGGAGACGCAGGGGCGCACGGTGATCGCCGCCACCCACGACCTCGATCTGGCCCGCCGGGTCTTCGGCCGGGCCATCCTCCTCAATACCCGGGTGGTCGCCGCCGGACCGATCGATGCGGTCCTGCGCGCCGATGCGGTCGACGAAGCGTTCCCGATCGCCCGGGGGGCCGGCGCGCCCGCCGACCGATGAGCCTGCACACCTTTTTTATCGCTCCGTTTCACTACGGCTTCATGTGCCGGGCCGTGCTGTCCGCCGCCCTGCTGAGCATCAGCGGCGGACTGCTCGGCAGCATCCTCGTCCTTCGCCGGCTGGCCCTGATGGGCGACGCGCTCTCGCATTCCGTGCTGCCCGGGGTGGCCTTGGCGTGGATCGCTTTTGGACCCAGCCCCGCGGCGCTCTTCCTGGGGGCGCTGGCGGCCGGCCTGCTCACCGCCCTCGGCAGCGCGCTTTTGAGCCGGCTCACCCGGATCAAGGAAGACGCCTCGTTCGGTTCCCTCTTTCTCGTGTTCTTCGGCGCGGGCGTGGCGCTCTTGAGCCGGGTGCCCACCCGGATCAACCTGGAGCAGTTTCTCTTCGGGAGCGTGCTCGGCGTGGGCCCGGCCGACCTCAAGCTCGCCGCCGCGATCAGCGCCCTGACCCTGCTGGTCTTCGTCGTCGGCTATCGCACGATCCTCCTCGAAAGCTTCGATCCGATATTCCACCGCGCCAGCGGCGGCCATGGCGGGCTGGCCCACGCCGGCCTCCTGGCCCTGACCGTCCTCAATCTGGTGGCGGCCCTGCAGACGATGGGCGTCGTTCTGGCGCTCGGGTTGTTTCTCCTGCCCGCGGTGAGTGCCTACCTGTGGTGCGATCATTTTCCGCGCCTGCTCGCCTTTGCCGTGGTCGTGGCCGTGATCTGTTCGGGCGCGGGCATCCTGCTGAGTTTCCACGCGGGCATCGCAAGCGGCGCGGCCATCGTGCTGTGCCTGGGCGCCGTCTTCCTCGTCTCCGCGATTTTCAGCCCCCGCCACGGCGCGGCCGCGCGCCTCCTGGATTCCGTCCGGGGCCGCCGCGGCGTCGCCGTCACCCCCGATTGAGATGACCTGCCCCGCCGCCGATTCCGCTTCGGTTCGCCGCTTCCTCCTCTCCCTCCAGGACGCCATATGCGCGGGCCTGGAATCGGAGGACGGGGGCGGGCAATTCCGCGAAGACGTTTGGGAGCGATCGGAAGGCGGGGGCGGCCGCACCCGGGTGCTGGCGGAAGGCGCGGTGTTTGAAAAGGCGGGGGTAGCCTTCTCCCAGGTGCAGGGCGAGCGACTCCCGCCTTCGGCCACGGCCCATCGCCCAAGTCTCGCCGGCGCGCCCTGGGCCGGGCTCGGCGTTTCCGTCGTCGTGCACCCGCGCAATCCCTACGCGCCGACCAGCCACGCCAACGTGCGGTTCTTTAGCGCGCAACCGGCCGGCGAAGCGCCGGTGTGGTGGTTTGGCGGCGGATTCGATCTGACACCCTTCTATGGATTCGCCGAGGACGCCGTCGCCTGGCACGCCGCGGCCGCACAGGCCCTGGAACCGTTCGGCGAGGCCTGGTACGCCCGGTTCAAGCGTGCCTGCGACGAGTATTTCTTCTTAAAGCACCGCGGCGAGGCCCGGGGCATTGGCGGCATCTTTTTCGACGACTTCAACGAGCTGGGATTCGAGCGTTCGTTCGCTCTCACGCGGGCGGTCGGCGAAACCTATCTGAGCGCGTACCGTCCGATCGTCGCCCGGCGCAAGGGCCTGCCCTATGGCGAACGCGAACGCGATTTCCAGTTGCGGCGACGCGGCCGCTACGTCGAATTCAATCTGGCTTGGGACCGCGGCACCCTGTTTGGGCTGCACAGCGGCGGCCGAACCGAATCCATCCTGATGAGCTTGCCGCCCCTGGTCCGTTGGGATTACGACTGGAAGCCCGAGCCCGGCAGCCCGGAAGCCCGCCTCCCCGAGGATTTTCTGCGCCCGCGGGATTGGCTGGCCAACCGCCCGACCGGCGGTTTGGGCCGGGTCGTCCATCCGGACGCCGTTTGAATTCATGACATCCCGCGAACGTTTTCTTGCCGCTTGCGCCTGCCGGCCCCTCGACCGACCGCCCGTGTGGATCATGCGGCAGGCCGGCCGCTATCTGCCGGAATACCGCGAGTTGAAGGCCAAGCACGGCTTCCTCGGGCTGGTGCGCACTCCCGAACTGGCGGCGGAGGTCACCTTGCAGCCGCTGCGCCGCTTTCCGCTCGATGCCGCCATTCTCTTTTCGGACATCCTGGTCGTGCCCGAGGCGCTGGGCCAGGGCTATCGATTCCGCGACGAGGGCGGAATCGAAATGGAGTTCCGCCTGGAGAATGGCCAACAGGTTCGGCGGCTGGCCTCCGCCCGGGAGGGCGCTTCGCGGTTGGGCTACGTCGCCGATGCCCTTCGGCTGATCAAGAGCCAGATCGCCGGCAAGACGGCGTTGCTCGGTTTCGGCGGTTCCCCCTGGACCTTGGCCACCTACATGGTCGAGGGCGGCAGTTCCGACGACTTCAACCGGATAAAGAGCCTGTTCTACGCGGACCGCCCCACTTTCGAGGTGCTGATGGAAAAGTTGACCGAAGCCCTGATCGCCTATTTCCGCCTGCAAATCGACGCGGGAGCCGACGCCATCCAGATATTCGATTCGTGGGGCGGCGCCCTGGCGGCCGTCGACTACGAGGCCGGCTCTCTGCAATGGATCCGCCGCATCGTCGCCGCGCTGCCCCCGGCCATCCCGGTCATCCTTTTCGCGAAAGGCACCTCCCACCAGGAAGCCGCGCAGGCCGCCGCGGGCATCCGCGTCCTCGGCGTCGATTGGTCGACCAACCTCGCCTCCGCGCACGAACGCCTCCAGCGGCGGGCTCCAGTGGCGGTCCAGGGCAACCTGGATCCGGTGTTACTTAACACCACCGAGGATGTCGTCCGCCGCGAGACCCGCCGCCTCCTCGAATCCATGCGCGGCCGCCCCGGCCACATCGTCAACCTGGGACACGGCATACTGCCCGAGGCCAAGATCGAGTGCGTCCAGGCGTTGACGGAAACGGTTAGGGGTTGGGGCTGACCCGCCTTCGCCTTCGGCTACGGCGGGCGAGGGCCTGGCTTCGCCTTTGGCTACGGCGTGGCGAGGGCCCGGCTTCGCCTTTGGCTATGGCGGGCGTGGGCCCGGCTTCGGCTGCGGCTGCGGCGCGGGCTAGCGCCCTCTCTTAGGTGGGTTGCGATGCGTTTTGAAATAACCCTGCCTAGCCGAGGCGTTGCGCCGCTTCTCGAACGCCTCCGGGTCCGGCTGCGCCGTCCGCTCCGCTGCGGTGATCACTCGGACCGGTCTTGGCGTTCGATCTGGGCATTGCGGCGCTTGCCTCGGCTAGGCAGGGTTATTTCAAAACGCGTCGCAACCCGGTGCCATCCCGTCGCGCCCCACGCCGCGCGCAGGCCGGACAATCCCGCGGCCCTTGACTCCAGGACCCAAGTGGGTACCCTCGCCCCCTTTTAATTTTTCGATGGTCCAAGACTGGAAAGAAACCCTTCAGCTGCCCAAAACCGACTTTCCGATGCGCGCCGGATTGGCCCAACGCGAGCCGGCCCGGGTGGCGCATTGGGACCGGCTCGGCCTGTATCAGGCCATCCAAGCCCGGCGCAGCGCCGCGCGCGCCTTTGTCTTGCACGACGGCCCGCCGTTTACCAACGGCGACGTGCACATCGGGACGGCACTGAACAAGACCCTCAAGGACATCATTATAAGGTACAAGTCCATGCGGGGATTCCGGGCGCCCTACGTGCCGGGATGGGACTGTCACGGCCTGCCGATCGAGCAAAAGGTCAGCCGTGAACTTCAGGACCAGAAGCAGACCGTTTCGACCGCCGAATTGCGCCGCCGCTGCGCGGAATTTTCCGAATCGTGGATCGCGATCCAGACCCGGCAATTCCGCCGGCTCGGCGTGCTGGGCGACTGGGATCATCCCTACCGGACCAAAGATCCGGCCTACGAAGCCGATATCCTGCGCACCTTCGCCGCGTTTGTGGAACGGGGATTGGTCTACCGAAGTAAGAAGCCGGTTTATTGGTCGATCCCCTTCGAGACCGCCCTGGCGGAGGCCGAGGTGGAATACCGGGAGCATGTCTCGCCGTCGATCTGGGTCAAATTTGCTGTTCCGCCAACCGAAGCGGCTAAGTTTGCGCTGCCGACCGACCGACCATTGAGCATCGTCATATGGACGACGACGCCGTGGACGCTTCCGGCCAATCTGGCGATTGCGGTGCATCCCCGGGTTACCTATGTCGTGGCGGAACTTTCCGGCGCCAAAGCGGGCCGGTACATCGTAGCCAAGGCGCTGCTCGGTGCCTTTGCGGCGAAGGCGGGCGACGGTGCGGCTCCGGTGATCCTGCAAGAGTTTCCCGGTGAGCGGCTCGCTCCCGGCGCCGCTCCGGGGCTGCGCGCCCGCCATCCGTTCATCGAACGCGACTCGCCCGTCCTCGTGGCCGATTATGTCACGACCGAGAGCGGCACGGGCTGCGTCCACACGGCGCCTGGCCACGGCATGGAGGACTATCTGAGCGGCCTCAAATATGGCCTGGAGATCTACTGTCCGGTGGGCGATGACGGCCGGTACGTCGATGACGGCCGGATCCCGGCCGACTTGGTGGGCCTCGCGACGCTCGAAAGCGTCGAGGATCTTCAGAAGAAGCGCACGTCGCCGGCCAACATCGGGGTCCTGCGCAAGCTCGACGCCGCTGGCGCGCTCCTGGCCAAGGAAAAGTACACTCACAGCTACCCGCACTGCTGGCGGTCCAAGACGCCCATCATCTTCCGGGCGGTCGATCAGTGGTTCGTTGCGCTGGACCAGGCCGACCACGGCGACTCGCCCCGGGTCCAGGCCTTGCGGGCCATCGACGGCGTCGCCTGGATTCCAGCCTGGGGCCGGACGCGCATCCAAGGCGCCGTGGAATCACGCCCCGACTGGTGCATCAGCCGGCAGCGCGCCTGGGGCGTGCCCATTCCCGCTTTCTACGGCCCGGACAAACGCGCCTACCTGGACGCCGGCGTCGTCCGCGCGATCGCCGACCGCGTGGCCGCGGCCGGCAGCAACTCGTGGTATGACCTTCCCGCCGCCGAACTCCTGGCGGGCGTTCCGCTACCGGCCGGATGGCCGCCGCCGGCCGACCTGGCCCCGGGCCGCGACACCCTCGACGTCTGGATCGATTCGGGTTCGTCCCATGCCGCCGTCCTGGCTCGCCAGCAGGGCGGTACCGCGAGGCCCGCCGACTTGTATCTGGAGGGCAGCGACCAGCACCGCGGTTGGTTCCAGTCGTCACTGTGGACAAGCGTGATCGCCGGCGGAGGCCAGGCCCCCTACCGCGCGGTCCTCACCCATGGGTTCATCGTCGACGAGGAGCGCAAGAAGATCTCGAAAAGTTCGACCTACGAAAAGCCGCAGACGAGCGACGCCTATGTGTCGGCCCACGGCGCCGACGTCATTCGCCTGTGGATCGCCTCCCAGGACTTTCGGGACGATATCCCCATTTCAAACGAGATTCTGGCGCACGTCGGGGAGACCTACAAACTCCTGCGCAATGCCTTCCGGTTTCAACTCGGGAACCTGTTTGATTTCGACCCGGCGACCGACGCCGTCCCGGTCGAGCACCTCGACACCCTCGATCGCTGGGTCCTGCACCGCACGGCCGAGTTGGTCCGCGCCGGCACGCAGGCCTATGAGACATTTGAGTTCCACCGGATTTACCAGCTCTGCAATCAGTTCTGCGCGGTGACGCTCTCGGCGACCTACCACGATGTCGTCAAGGATCGCCTGTACACGCTCGCGACCCGTCACCCCCTGCGCCGGTCCTCGCAAACCGTGATTCACCATGTCTTTCAGGCGCTTACCCGGCTGCTGGCCCCGATCCTGATTTTCACGGCCGACGAAGCCTGGAGCTACGGCGTCGCCCGGACCGAATTGACCGACGGCTCGATCCATCTCGAGGACTGGCCGGCGCCGCCGGCGGCATGGACGAATCCGGCGCTCGATGCCGAGGTGGGCGTGCTCCTGCAGGTCCGCGCCCGGGTCAACGAGGCGCTCGAACCGGTGCGCGCCGCCGGGCGGCTGGGCAAGTCGCTCGATGCGGCCGTCACCATCGCGGGCGACCCGGGGTCCGCCGGGTTCCGCACGCTGGAGCGGCACCGCGATTTCCTGCCCGAACTCTTCATCGTCTCGCAGGTCGGTCTGCAGCCGGCCGCGGACGCACCGACGCCCGCACCCGGCGGGACGGATCTGGGCCTGGCGATCTCCGTGCGGGCCGCCAGCGAAAGCGGCGCCTGCCGCTGCACGCGCTGCTGGCGGTGGGTGCCTGCCCTCGAGACCACCACGCGCGGCGAGGTCTGCCCCCGCTGCCGCGAGGCCCTCAGCATGCCAGCCGCCGACGCCTGAGGCCCGGCGGGGGGGGGGGGGGGGGGGGGGGGGGGGGGGGGGGGGGGGGGGGGGGGGG
>CAZWMF010000005.1:0-19685 GCA_964634535.1 uncultured Opitutaceae bacterium
CAACGACGGCGACGTGAGCGGGGCGGCCCGGACAAACCTGATCCTCACCGCCCTGGTGCGGGAACTCAACGAGGAGGTCTACCTACCCGGTATCCAGCGGGTGAGTATCGTCGGCTTCATCAACGACGACTCCAATCCGGTCGGCCAGGTGCACCTCGGGGTGGCGTGCGTGGTCGAACTGGCGAACGATCACTTTTCGGTGAACGAACCCGACCTGATCGAGGCCGCCTGGTATCGCCCGGAGGAAATCGAGCGGCTGGCGCCGAGCCTGGAGACTTGGTCGCAGCTGTTGTGGTCGCAGTATTTGTCCCTCCAGCCGGCGATGGCCGGCTAGATTCGGCAATGGCGCGGTCTCCCAGCATCCGCAAGGGGACGGTCAAGGTGCGCAAGCACCTGCCGACGCATTTGGTGGCGCAACGCGTCATCGAGAGCCGCAAGCGCTATCGGCGGGTGCGGGCCAAACGGCAGGCGGCGCGGGAATTGGACTAGGGAATGTTTGTAAACATTCCCTAACGCGGGCGCAGCGCTTCCAAGGCGACGCGGACTCGGATGGGCAGTTTGGTAAGGAAGGCGACCAAGCAGCGATAGCGCCAGCCGGGCACGACATAGAGGCGCCGGCGCCGGAGGCCTTCGAGCGAATCGGCGACGACGTGCTCGGCCGAAAGCCAAAAGGAGCGGGGCGCCCGGCGAAATCGACTCACGCCCATGGTGTCGTGGAATTCCGAATAGGTGAAGCCGGGGCAGAGCGCCTGGACGGTGACGGCCGACCGGACGCTGCGCAGATCGATATGCAGGCCTTCGGTAAACGCGGTCATCCAGCTCTTGGTGGCGCCGTAGCCGCCCGAACCGACCCCCCGGACAAACGCGGCGACCGAGGCGACGTTGATTATCCCGCCCCGATTTTTGGGCACGAGATTGCCGAGAGCGGCATGGCAGAGGCGAAGCGTGGCCATGATGTGCACGCGGTGCATCTGCTCGACCGCATCGAGCGAAGTCGTCCAATATAGGTCGCCGACGCCGAAGCCGGCGTTGTTGACCAGGAGCGCGAGGTTGGGCTCGGCGGCGACGCGGTCGGCCACCCGGGCCAGATCCGCGGCGTTGCCCAAGTCGGCCACCAGCACTTCGACCCGGCTTCCGGTGGCGGCCGCCAAGGCGACCGCGAGGGTTTCCAGGCGATCCCGGCGGCGCGCCACGAGGATGAGGTCGTAATCCGGGGCAAGGCGGCGCGCAAAGACTTCTCCGATCCCGCTCGAGGCGCCGGTCACAACCGCGATGGGCCGGGCCGACGCGGTGGCGGAGGGAACGGGAGAGGCCATAGGCGACGAAGGAAGCGGGCCGGGCGGCGGGCTTCAAGCCCGCAAGGAAGATTTGGATTTTTCGGGCGAGTCGGGCACGCTGGCGCAACCATGAAACGGATTCTCATCGCATTGCTGGCTCTCGGGCTGGGCGCGGCCGTTCCCGCCCGGGTGAGCGCCGCGGACAGCCCCGCGGCCAAGCGGCCGGTCACGAAGCTGGACGACCTGCCCCGGCATACCTACGCCGTGGCGCTGGCCCCCTCGGCGATCGTCGAAAACGACGCGGCGTTTCAAACGCTCGCGGCGGCGGTCAAGCGCGATATCGCGGCGGACTTGGCCGGTTACGACATTCAGGATCGGACCACGCTGCAGCGCTTCAAGGTCGTCCAACTGCAGCTGGCGGTGATCGCCGGCGATTTTGCGTCGGCCCGGCGCCTGATCGCCGAACTGCGGGACCTGGAGGAAAAGCCCAATCTCAAGCTCACGACCGGTCTCGTCACCGAAATCTGGATGGACACCCACGACGCCGGCGTTCCACCGGGTCAATTCGCGGCGCAATTTGAGGCCCGGTTTGCGAAGCGCCTGCAGGCGCTGCCTTGGGATGTCGTCCAAAACGACCTCAAACAGATGAAGGGCTCCTTCGAAATCACGAGCCGGGCCCTTGTGATCGGCGGGATCGCCGAGCGGCTGGATCCGGCGGCCCTGCAGACCAAGACCGTTTCGGCCGACGCGGCCGATCAGATCGTGGGCGCGCGCTACCGGCTGCTCGTGGCCAATCCGCTCAAGGACCCGGTGGTGGCGGCGCTCGAGCGCGTGATTTCCGCCCATCGGGTGGCCAAGGTCGATCGCTGGTCGCCCCGGCTGGTGACGCTGACCGCAGCCGACCATGGCCACCCGGTTCTGATCGGCATCTGGGACAGCGGTTCGGATACGGCCCTGTTCGCCGATCAGCTCTTCACGGATTCCGACGGCCGGCACGGTTTTGCCTACGACCTGGACTCCAATCCGGTGCCGGAGCTGCTCCAGCCCTTGGGGCCCGAAGCGCCGCGCCGCGACCAGGAGTATTCCCGGATCAAGGGCTTCCTCGATGTCCGGGCCAACGTGGATAGTCCGGAGGCGGCGCAGTTGAAGCGCTTCATGAGCGCGCTGCAAATCGATCAAGTGAAGCCCACCCTCGAGGAGCTGAGTCTGGTGTCCGACTATTCCCACGGAACGCATGTGACCGGCATCGCGCTCGCGGGCAATCCGTACGCCCGGCTGGTGGTCGGCCGGATCACGTTCGACTACCATCTGATTCCGGAAAAACCGACGATCGAGCAGGCCCGCAAGGACGCGGCGGCGTTTCAGGCCCAGGCCGACTATTTTCGCAGCCATGGCGTCCGAGTGGTGAACATGAGCTGGGGCGACTCGCTCAAATCGACCGAGGACTCCCTGGAGGCGAACGGCGCGGGCGGCACCGCCGCCGAGCGGGCCAAGCTCGCCCGGCAAATCTTCGACCTGCGCGCGCACGCCCTATACGCCGCGCTCAAGAGCGCCCCGGACACGCTCTTCGTGACGGCCGCCGGCAACGACGACAACAACGTCAAGTTCGACGAGTTCATCCCCTCGTCGTTCCAGCTGCCGAACATGATCACCGTGGGGGCGGTCGACGAGGCGGGCGAGGAGACGAGTTTTTCGAGCTTCGGCCCGATGGTGAACGTCCATGCGAACGGCTTCGAAGTCGAAAGCTTCATCCCCGGCGGAGCGCGCATCCGATTCAGCGGAACGTCGATGGCGGCGCCTCAAGTCACCAATCTCGCCGGCAAACTCTTCGCCCTCGATCCGGGCCTCACGGTCGCTGAGGCCAAGCAGTTGATCTTGGACGGCTGCGACCAGGGCAGCCGGGTGCACCTCATCAATCCGGCCAAGAGCGTTGCGTTGCTCCGGGCCCGGCTGAGTCGGAATTAGACCGCATGGAGCTGCCCCCGGCCCTGCGCCGCGCCGTCGATGGCGCGATCGAGGGCGTCGGTCTCGACGCCCTGTCGCGGGCGGCGGAAACGCTGTCGAGCCGCTACCGGGCCGAAGTGCGGGACGGCCGCTGGCACGTCGCCGACGACCTGACCGCCCTGGCCTACGCGGCCGCGCGGCTGCCGGCGACCTACGCGGCCATCCGAGACGGCTTGGAAGCGGTGGCGGCGGCCGTGCCCGAATTCGCGCCGCGCACGGCGCTCGACGTGGGGGCTGGGCCCGGCTCGGCCATCTGGGCGGCGGCCGAGCGCTGGCCCACGCTGGTCGAGGCCGTGCTCGTCGAGGCGAGCCCGGCGATGCGTCGGTTGGGCGAGACATTGGCCGGCGACGGCCTGCGGGTCCGCGCAACGTGGCAGGCGGAGGATGCGGCCGGCGGGATGCCGGCCATCGTTCCGGCCGAACTGGTCACGCTGGCCTATGTGCTCGACGAATTGTCGGCCGAGCAGGGCGGTGGCTTGATCGACCGACTTTGGGCGCTGACCACCGGAGTTCTCGTCATCGTCGAACCCGGCACCTCGGCGGGCTGGGTTCGCATCCTCGCCGCCCGCCGCCAGCTGATCGCCGCGGGAGCCCAGGTGCTCGCGCCTTGCCCGCACGCGGCGGCCTGCCCGCTCCGCGCGCCCGATTGGTGCCATTTTTCCCGGCGGGTCGCCCGGTCCAAGATCCACCGCTTGACCAAGGGAGCCGAAGTGCCGTGGGAGGACGAAAAATACATCTATGTGGCGGCGGGACGAATCCCGGGACAGACTCCGCCGTCCCGCGTCCTCGCCCCGGCGCGCTCGGCCAGTGGACGCGTCTGGCTCAAGCTTTGCCGGGAAGATGGCTCGGCCGCGGAGACACTGATCACCAAACGCGAAGGCGATCGATTCAAAGCGGCGCGCCGCGCCGGCTGGGGAGACGCTTTCCCGGCGACGGCCCGACTTTGAACCTTGCCAACCGGTCCGCGAAGACTGTTTCTAGCCGCAGAGGCCATGCCCGAGGAACGCCAGGATTACTTGCTGCGCTTGATCGACGAACTCAGGCAGTTTGTCGCCGAGGTTCTTGGCACCGGCGATGATAGCAAATTGGAGGCCGCATTGGTCGCCGTGGTGCAGGCGGAAGAGAAGCTTTTTGGGCGCCCGGCGGCGGAGTTCCAGTTTCCCAACGTAGTCGACCAGCTCGAGCTCCTTTCACGGGGCGAGACCCCGGAATCCGCACGGGCGAAGTGCCTGGCCTACTCCAGCATCCTCGAACAGGCCGGTCTGCTCTACGAGGCGCGCAACCATCGCGACCTGGCCGCCAGCGCGTTTCAGCTCGCGCTGTATGTGCGCCTGCTCGTGGCCGACCGGAATCCACCGAACGAAGACCTCAAGCGATCGATCTCCGCCCTGGTCGACCACGTGCCGCCTGAAGAACTGCACGCACCCGTGCTGGAACTGCTTGAACGCGTGAACGGATGGAGTTAAGTTATACCTAAGTAATTTGAGAATAAGCCCTTCAAGACAGAATCGGCGCGGTAAATTTACCGCCGGCCCGATGGAACATTCGCGCCGGGTATTCCGTCTCATCGTACACCTATGAACCTCAAGAGAATCGCTTTCGCAGGCGCGTTGCTCGCACTTCCAGCAGCCGCGTTTGGGTTTACCCGCGTTGGCTTTGGCTTCAACTTTGGATTTCCGATTTACGATTATCCGCCGCCCACCCGCGTGGTCGTCGTTCAGCAACCGGTCGCGACGGAGGTGCCCCCGCCGGCGGCGCCCGGCCCGGATTATGTCTGGGTTTCCGGCCACTGGGAGTGGGACACCTCGGGCGGCCGTTGGGTTTGGTACGGCGCTTCGTGGCAACGCCCGCCGGCGCCGAATGCCGTCTGGCAGGCCGGCTACTGGTCGCAGCAAGGCCCATCCTGGGTCTGGGTCCATTCCCATTGGGCGGTGCCCAATAACGCCGGCCAGCCCGCTTCGGCCAACCAGCCGCCGCCGCCGGCTCCCACCTCTGCGCCGCAAGCCGCTCAGCCGGCCGGCGATCCGGTTCAACCGGTGGTCGTCGCCGAGGCCCCTCCGGCGCCCGTGACCGAAGAGATTTACACCGCGCCCGGTCCTGACTTTGTCTGGATCGGCGGCGCCTGGGTTTGGAACGGCGCCTGGGTTTGGGCCCCGGGCCATTACGTTCACGCCCCCTATCCGGGAGCGATTTGGATTGGCGGATCATGGGGTCTCCACGGCCACGGTTGGGCCTGGGCCGGTGGCCACTGGGGCCGCCGTTGACGATCGCTTTGGGAGCCGCTCGCGCGGTTCTCCACGCCAGACCTAACGCGGAGAGCCGCGGCGCAAGCCGCGGCTCTTCGTTTTGAAGAGCGGGCGCTTCGACCCTACTTCTGGCCGCGCAGGATCTCGAAGGCTTCCGCGCACGCCGGCACCATCCAGGCACGGCCGCTGTAACAGTCGTGGACCACCATATGCCGGGGCTTGCCGTCCCAGTCGGCTTCGAGGTCGAGGCCGCCGGTCGTCTGCTGGTGGGCGGCCGCCAGCATGGGATTGCGCCGAATGCCCTCGGCCAGGCGTTCGAGCAATTCCTCGAACAGCCCCGCCAGGGGCACGGCAAAGGCCATGTCCCCGTCCGGGGTCACGAAACCCTCGTCGTTGTAGGTGAAGTAGCCGAGGTAGCGCGGCAGCGCCGGCGACAGCCCGAAGCTGCGATTGAGCAGGGCGCGGCGGCGGTTGACGGTCTGCCCGCGGGGCGAAGAGGCGAAGAACTCGCCAAAGCCCAGTTCGTCGGCGAAGTCGCGCCGGAGCGTGAACCAATGCGCCGATTTGAAGCTCTTTTCCGAGGGCATGATGAAGGGAGGCCGAAGGCGGGAAAATTGACCGCCTCCTCAGTACGGGGGAACCGGGGGGACGCAAGATAACTTTCGCTCCCGGAACGGGCGTAGAATTGCGCATTGTATTTGATTCGCAACGACGAGGGCCGGCCGGGCCCGGGCCGCCCGGGGATCGGCCGGCCGGCCAAGAGAATCTTCGACATCGCGGCCGGATTCCCCTATCCGGTGTATTTGGTGAGCATCCCCGAACCCCCCAAACCGGAGCGTTCCGAAGAGCTGCGCGAACTCATGCACCGGCTGCGCAACCCGGTCGCCGCCATCGTCGGAATATCCGACCTGCTGCAGGACAGCGCACTGCCGGCGCAACAGGCGGAAATGGTGCGGATGATCCGAGCGAGCGCCGAACAGCTGCTGGTCATGCTGGAGATGTCCCCGACGGGCGGGCGGGCGGCGCACAGCGCCGAGCCGCCGCCGAAGCCGACCTCGGTGCGCGGTCTGCGGCTGCTCTTGGCCGAGGACGATCCGGCCACGCGCTTTTTCAATCGGACGATCCTGACCCGGGAGGGGCATTTTGTCGACGGGGTGGCCAACGGGGCCGAAGCCTTGCTCAAGCTCGCCGCGGGCCGCTACGACGCCGTGATTCTCGACTGCCGCATGCCCGAACTGGACGGATACGAAACGGCGCGGCGGGTGCGGGCGGGCGCGGTGGCCGGATTGAACCCCCGCCTGCCCATCATCGCGCTGACCGCGTATTCCCGCGGTCAAGAGCGGGAGAAATGCCTGGCGAGCGGGATGGATGACTGCCTGGAAAAACCCCTGCGCCCGGAAGAAATGCAGGCGGCCCTGGCCCGGCTCGGCCTGGCCCGGACACCGGCCACCAGTCCGGCGCCGCTGGCCGATCGCGACGCCGTCCTGGACGGCGCCCACATTCAGACCATGCGTTCGGCGCCCGGACGCCTGGGCTCCAGCCTGCTCGACGATTTCATGACCCTGTTTTACCGCGAAGAGCCCAAGCGCATTCGCGCGCTCGTGGCCCTGGCCAAGGACGGTCGATTCGCCGAGCTCGTGCGAGCCGCCCACACGGTGGCGGGCAGCTGCGCGATGTTGGGCGCCCGTCAATTGCAGCAGGCCGCCCTCGCCCTGGAAAACGCCGCCTCCGACGGGGATCCCGGGGAGATCGGCCGCCGGGTCGACGGCATCGAGGCGGCCTGGTCGCGGCTCTGCGAGGCCCTCACCGAAGCCGGTTTCGCTCCGCCGACGGCCCGATAGTCGCCTAGGGGGCCGGGGCTTCGGACTCGTCGACCACCACGTACTGGGTCGCGTTGGCCCGCCAAAAGCGAACGAGCACCTTCGGGCCCTTGATCTCTTCGCTGAGCTTCACGGCCTCGTCGGCGTTGTGCACGGGCCGGCGGTCGAGATCGAGGATGACGTCGCCCTTCTCCAGGCCGGCCCGGGCCGACGCGCTGTCGGGCGCGACCTCGGTGACCAGCGCGCCGTGCAGATTGGCCGGAATGTTCAATTGCTCGCGAACGTCGGCGGTGATGTCCTCGACCGAGACGCCGTTGAGCACGCCCTCGCTGCTGCCCGGTTCGGCGCCGCCATTGTCGCCGGGCAGGTTGCGGGCGGGACGCTCGCCCAGCTTGATCGACACCGTCTGGCTCGCGTGGCCGCGCAAGTATTCGAATTGCACCGCGGTGCCGGGCGCCATCTCGCTCACGGCCAGCCGCAGCTGGCGAAAATCCACGACGGGCTGGCCGTTCATCTTGGTGATGACGTCGCCGCTTTTCAGCCCGGCCTTGTCGGCCGGCGTGCCCGGTTGCACATCGGCGATCAGGGCGCCGTTGCTCGTGCCAAACTCGTCCGCCAATTCGGGGGTGATTTCCTGCAGCTCTACGCCGAGGAAGCCGCGCTCGACCTTGCCCGTGCGGATCAGCTGGTCGGCCAGGGAGCGGACCAGGTTGATCGGGATGGCGAACCCGATTCCATTCGAACCGCCGCTCTGGCTCACGATGGCGGTGTTCAGCCCGACCACCCGGCCGTCGACATCGAGGAGCGCGCCGCCCGAGTTGCCCGGATTGATGGGTGCGTCGGTCTGGATGAAATCCTCGTACGCCTCGATATTGAGGTTGTTGCGGCCCAGCGCGCTGACGATGCCGTGGGTGACGGTGAGCCCGATGCCGAAGGGGTCGCCGACCGCGAGGACGGTGTCGCCCACCTGCAGCTGATCGCTGTCGCCCAGGACGGCGGCCGAAAGGCCGGTCGCGTCGATTTTGAGCACGGCCACGTCGACATCCGCGTCCCGTCCGATGACACTCGCCTTGAACTGCTTCTGGGAGTCGGCAAACTTCACCGTCACCTGATCGGCGCCGTCCACCACGTGGTTATTGGTGAGGATGTAGCCGTTGGGCGACACGATGATCCCGGAGCCCAGACTCTCTTCCTTGTCGGTGTGCGGATTGTGGCCCTGGCCGTTGGGCGCCATCGGCCCGAAGAAATGCCGAAACATCGGATCTTGGAAAAGCTGCGACATGTCCGGCGCGCGAACCTTCTTGGTGGACGAAATGTAAACGACGCTGCTCTTCGCCCGCTTGACGACATCGGCATAGCTGACCGGCAGGAAGCGGTCGCGGCGGATGGGGGTGTCGTCGACCGCCAGCTTGAGCGGCGGCCGTTTGGCGGCGTCGTCCTTGGCAAAGAGCCCGGAGCCGGCGAATCCGACCATGGTAATGCCCAGCAGAAAAATTCGGGAGAGCGCGCGCATCGTTGTCCTTCAACATACGACCCGCCGCCCAGAGGCAAGTTCTAACCCATGTTGGCCGCACGCAAGAATTGACCGCCCGTCGCCCGCGCGCTTGTGTTGGCCCCTTGTCCCATGGCCCCCCCTAACGAATCCGCCGACCTGATGGATGCCCTCGTTTCGCTGTGCAAACGACGGGGATTCGTCTTCCCCTCTTCCGAAATCTACGGAGGCTTCAACGGGTTCTTCGACTTCGGCCCCCTGGGCGTCGAACTCAAGAAAAACATCCGCGATTGCTGGTGGAACGATCTGGTGCGGCGCCGGGACGACATCGTCGGGATCGAAACGTCCATCATCATGCACCCGAAGGTGTGGGAGGCCTCCGGCCACGTCGCCGGATTCACCGACCCGCTGGTGGACTGCAAGGCCTCGAAGCAGCGCTACCGCGCCGACCAGCTTTTCTTTTCGGAGGTTTCGGTGGCAAATCCGTCCACAGACGGCACGCCAGTCAAGACCCTGCAGGTCATCGGCTATGTCTCGGCGCTCGAAAGCGATCGGACGGCGGCCGAACTCCAGGAGAAAGCCGAGTTGCTCAAGCGCAAGAAGGGCGTGCGCGGGGAGCTCCTGCCCGTGCGCCCGCGCGACATGACGGAGGCCCAGGCCGACGACATCCCGCAGATCCCCTCGCCCGCCACCGGCGAACCCGGCAGTCTGACGGCGCCGCGGGCCTTCAACATGATGTTTGAGACGAACGTGGGCGCGCTGCGCGACGCCTCCTCGGTCGCCTACCTGCGGCCCGAGACGGCGCAGGGCATGTTCGTGGATTTCAAGAGCGTCGTCGACACCGGCCGGGTCAAGCTGCCCTTCGGCATCGCTCAAATCGGCAAGTCGTTTCGCAACGAGATCACCCCGCGCAACTTCATTTTCCGCTCGCGGGAATTCGAGCAGATGGAGATGGAATACTTCCTCCACGAAGACGCCGACTGGGCCACGTGCCACCGGGAGTGGATCGACTGGTGCAAGTCCTGGCTCGTGTCCATCGGCATTCCCGACTCCTTCCTGTCCGAGTACCAGCATCCGAAGGAGAAGCTCGCGTTCTATTCGAAGGGCACGACGGACATCATGTTCCGCTATCCGTTTGGCGTGCAGGAGCTCTGGGGCATCGCCGCCCGCGGCAACTACGACCTTTCCCAGCACGCCACGGTGTCGGGTGTGCCCCAGGTGATCTTCGACGAGGCGACCAAAAAGAAGTTCACTCCCCACGTGATCGAGCCGGCCGTCGGGGTCGACCGCATTTTCCTGGCCGTCTTGTGCGCCGCCTATGCCGAGGAAGAGGTCGCGGACGACAAGGGCAACGTCGAGAAGCGCACCGTCCTGCGGCTGAGCCCGCGCATCGCGCCGGTGAAGGTCGCCGTGCTCCCGCTCCTCAAGAACAAGCCGGAGCTGGTCGCGCGGGCCCAGGAGCTTTACCGCCGGCTGAAGCGCCGGTACGCGGTCTTCTACGACGAGGGCGGGGCCATCGGCCGGCGCTACCGCCGCCAGGACGAGATCGGCACGCCGTGGTGCGTCACGATCGATTTCGAAACGATCGAAAAGGACGGGACGTTCACGCTGCGCGAACGCGATTCGATGGCCCAGCGGCGCATCGCCGAGCCGGAATTGTTCTCCCTCCTGGACGCGCAGGTGTTTTGATCGACCGATGACCGCGGCCGCACGCGCCCGGCAGGCCATCGATCGGGCCCACGCCCGCGACCCTCGCCGCACCGCGGACGGGCAGCCGGCCGAACTCGTGTACGCCGACCGGATCGAGGCCTGGACCGTGCGCCTGGTGCCGGCGGCCGACGACCTGCTGCGCCTGGCGGCGCGCTGCCAGCACCTCGAGCGCTTCGACGTGCCCCGCACGACCTTCCCGGACGGCCGACCCGGCTATCTCGCCTGGCGCCGGTCCCTCTACACGCGGCAGGCCGCCCGCTGCGCGGCGCTGCTCACCGAAGCCGGTTTTCCCGCGGCGGCGGCTCAGACCGCGGCCGCGTGGGTCGCCAAGCAGGGTTTGAAGCAGGACCCCGGAACCCAGGCCTTGGAGGATGCCGCCTGCCTCGTCTTCCTGGAGAATGAAATCGCCGCGTTCGCCGCGCAGCACGCGGAGTATTCGCGCGAGAAGTTCGTGGAGATCGTGCGCAAGACCTGGCGGAAGATGAGCCCGTCCGCCCAGGCGTTTGCGCTGGGCCTGAATTTGCCCCCGGCCGTCGCCGCGCTGGTCAGCGCGGCGCGGGCGCCCTAGTCGTAGCGGGCGCTCCGGCCGAGATAGTTCAGCATCCAGATCTCCTTCCACACCCGATAGCGCCCTTCCTGGGTGATCTTGCCGTGGTCGTCCCGGGCATGGTGGGGATGGAGAAAACCCAATTCGGTGTTCAGCCGGTCGAGCTCATGCTGGCTCGTGTTGAGCTCGTCGAGCGGCTCGGCGGAAAAAGGCACGGTTCGCACCTGGAGAGCGGCCAGCCGGGCGCGGTGCCGGGTCAGGAGGCGCGGCAGCGATCGCGACCAGGGCCGGCGCTCGACCAGCCAGTTTTCCGGAAAGAAACCGGCAAACGGAATGTAAAAGTTGTCGGTGACGATGCGCAGCCCGTCGGCGGCGACCGAACTGAGCGAATAGCACACCGCGATGGCGCCGTTGGCCTGCGGCAGAAACGTGATCTGGATTCGGATGGTCGCCGGGGCATCCTGGTAAACGGACACCCGCAGAAAGATCCCGCCGCCCACGCCGGCCTTGAGCGCCTGCATCGGCTGGAAGCCCTGCGCCCGCAGCCACGATCGAATCTGCAGCAGGCGCGGCTGGACCGGCCACTCCTCGCCGCTCTGGTTGACCGCATATCGGGGAAACAGCGGCAGCGGACTCACGCTCAGGGCGGAAATCATCAGCCAGTTGTACAAGGTTTCGCCCAGGAACCAGAGAAGGAAGCAGGCGCCGGCCACGATCCAAAACGGCCGGTCGACCCAGCCGAATTCGCAGCACAGCGTGGCGGCGGCCAGCGAGAATCCGATCCAGCGCAGCCAGCGGCTGACAATGGAGATGAATGGCGAGGCGATCCGCTGATTGACCTGCACCAGGACAAAAAAGGCCAGGCAGACTCCAACAAAGAGGATCGAGATATTCACGGCGGCGGCCCCCGCATCCCCCGGGTTAGCTCAGCCGCACCGGCATGATCACGCACAGGAAGCTGTCCAGCGTCTTGAACACGCCCGGGCTGACGTCGTCCTTCAGTTCCAAAAACACCTCGTCCTTTTGCAGCGCGCGCAGCGGATCCATGATGAAGGCCGGGTTGAACGCGACCTGCAAATCAGGACCGCTGTAGCCGATGGCCATCGACTCATGCGCATCGCCAAACTCCGGCGTTTGCGCGGTGATTTCGAGCAGATTGCTCGAAAGCTTGATGCGGACCGAATTGGATTTTTCCGAGCAGACGAGCGCCGCCCGGTGCACGCATTGCAGAAAGAGCTCGCGCTCGAGCTTGATGCGTTGGTGCGTCTCCTTCGGGATGACCTGTTGGTAATTGGGATAGTTGCCTTCCACCACCTTGGAATACAGGTACACGTGGTCGACCAAGCCGCTCGTATCCTTGTCCGTGGTGATTTGGAAAGCGCACCGCCGATCGTTGAAATTGATCTTCACGTTTTCGCCGCGATCCAACAGCCGGGTGAGCTCGCCGACCGTCTTCGCCGGCAAAATGATCGCTCCGGCACTGCTTGCGGGAATTTCCATCTCCTTGGAGACCACCGCCAAACGTCGTCCGTCGGTCGCCACCAAGGAAAGCCGCCCATCCCGAAAATTGAAATAAACGCCATTCAGGATATACCGCGTCTCGTCGTTGGATTGGGCGTATTCGACCTTCCGCAGCATCGCGCTCAACTCGGTCTGCTCGAGCGTGAAGGCCTTCTCATCCCCGAATTCCGGCAGCGGCGGAAAATCTTCCCGTCCAATGCCCATAATGCGAAACGTCGAACCACCCGAAGACAATTTGACCTGATGATTGGGCGAAGCATCGAGCGTCACCTCCAGGTTGGGCATTTCGCGCACGATGCTGGCCAAGCGGCGCACCGGCAACGTGCTCGCCCCGGTCTCCTTGACCTCCGCCTTGATGCGGCAACGGATGCCGAGGTCGAGGTTGGTCGTGCTCAATGACACCTGATCCTTGTCGGCCTCGATCAAGACGTTGTTCAGGATCGGCATCGTGGCTTTGGAACCGACGACATTCAAAACTTGCGAAAGGCCATTCGCGAAGTGATCGCGGTTGATCTTGAATTTCATGTGGGGCTGGAGGGGGCGGTGAGGAAATTAACAAAGTCCAATTAGCTATGGATTCAATAAGTAATTACAGCAGTAGTCATATGCTCTGCGAACAACCGTAGCAACTGGGCGGTTTTCATTCGGCAGAAATGGCGAGGAATCTTGTGAAGAAGTGCCGGTAGCTTGCGGATAAGCGGAGGGTTTTTGGCGGGGGCCGAGTTGCCGGCACATCGTGCGCAGGTTCTTCACAGGTTGCGGGTGCGGCGCCGCCAGTGCCGGATGAGTCCATAGAAAATATAGAAAAGGAACGTGCCGAGGACGGCCACCTCGCGGTAAAGCACGAGCAAGCCGATCAGGATGATCAAGCCGACCAGCCAGCGCAGGCGAATCTGGGTTTGGAGATCGAGTTTCTTGCCGCTCGGGAAGCGAACCGTGCTCATCATCAGGATGGCGATGAGGAACATGAGAAAGGGGAGGATCAGCGCAAAGCGGTTCAACGATTTGTACGAGTCGCCGAGGTGGAGCAGAAACAGGACGGTGGCCGCGACCGTGCCGGCGGCGGCCGGCACCGGCAAACCCACAAAATCGGCGCTCAGTTCCTTTTGGCTGCGTCGAAGCAAGGGATTGGTAATCACATTGAAGCGAGCCAAACGCATCGCGGCGCAAAGCAGGTAGACAAAGCCGACAAACCAGCCCACCTCGCGGAACCATGGGAACTCCTGGGTGGGCGAAAGAATCAGGAAAAAGACGAGCAGAGTCGGCGCGACGCCAAAGGTCACGACGTCCGCCAGCGAGTCGAATTCGGCGCCGAAAAGCGATTCGCGGCCGCCGAGGCGGGCCAACCGTCCGTCGAGCGAGTCAAACACGACCGCGCCAAAGATAAACCAAACTGCTTCCCGGTAGTGGTCGGGAGCCCGGCCCCCCAAGTAGGACCCGCTGATCGAAGACTCGGCCAACCGCGCGTGGATCGAGCTTACGATCGACATGAAGCCGCAGAAGAGATTCGCCGCCGTCATCAGGTTCGGCAGGAAATAGATCCGGCTGGCGCGCGTGACGGTGTAAGGATCCTCCCGCGCCGCGATGTCGGGGTTGTTCGAGCCGGGCGGAGGCGAGAAAAGGCTCATTTCGTCAAGCTCTCCAAGTACTTCCAAAACTTGGAATGCTGCTCGGCCAGCTGCTGCTCGGACACGGGCAACTTGTTGCGCAGGAGAAAATCCTCGAGGCTATTTTTGTGCAGGATGTAGTCCACGTGGACCGTGTTTTCCGCGAAGGTGAAGTAGAAACGGAAATCGCCCGTGCGCAGGCGGTAAAACGTCCGCCCTTCCCGATTGAAGCGACCGAGCGGTTCGCGCGGGTGCGCGAAGTCTTCGATGCGTAACGAACCAATAGGTTCAACTACAGTGAGTTGGGTAAGTTTATCCAGCTTGTTCAGTTCTCGAATCGCCTGCTCGGAAAACGTGACCTGGTACATGCCGGGGAATAAGAAGACGTAACCTGGGCGTGTTACGGTCGTCTACGACTGTGCGGCTGTTTTCCGGCCGTTAAACTTCCATTTCCCATGCACGCATTAAAATTATTTGGATGGATGAGTTCGGCAACGCTATTCACGTCGGCTGGTCTGGCCTTTGGAACCCCGACCGAGGCGCCCATACCGGCCAACAGCGCACCGGCGGTGACTCCGGCCCCGGGTCGGCAGACCTTTCTGGCCCACTTGGCCGTGGCTCGGCGCGTCTATTATGCGCTGTTGGAGCGATTCGATCAGGATAATTCCGGGCGCCTGACTCCGGCCGAGCAGGTGCAGGCCCTCGATTATCTGAAGCAGGAGCGTCCCCGCATCTACCACGCGCTCGTGCGGCGGTTTTCATGGAGCGGCGGCCCGGATCTCGACGCCAACGAACGGGCGGCCATGTTTCAATTTCTGGCAAGCATTCCCGCCGCCTACGCCCGATTCGAACCGGTGGCGAAAACCACCAACAAACCGCCAGCCTGACTAGGTGGCGTGCGACCTTTGAAAACAGAGTCCCGGCGTTTGCCAGTTAATAAAACGAGCTAGTTTTATTGACACTACCATTCGGGGATCCCTTCCGGCCGAGTTCGGGTGCCGACCTGATCTGGGAAGCGCCAGATCCCGGCCATTTGGCCGGGAGGTCCCGTCCAAGAAAGCCTTTCCACGTCGGTTTCCGGCCATATCCTGAATGGATCGCAGGCATTGGCAAAAATGATGGCGGCTGGCGGAGCCGCAGTTCCGATGAGAACGTTGGGTGGGCCGTCGGAAGCGTGGAAACGCGCTTTGCCCCATCCGCCGACGGCGCACGGCGTCGACGAAACGGCGGATGCGGGAGACAATGAGACACGCGATTTTTCGCATCCTGGTTTGGGCGGTGTTCGGCGCCGGGGCGCTGCGCGCCGGCGAGGTGACGCTCGATATTCCGGTGTTCGCCGGCGGTTTTGGCACCGAATTCTATGTGCGGGCGGCGCGGGAGTTCGAATCCCGTCGGTCCGGCGTGCGCATCCACGTCTACGGCGATCCTCGGATTCAGGATCAGGTTCGCGTCCGGGTGATCGACGGGGACTATCCGGATGCGGCCTGCGTCGGCTATCTGCTCTGGCCGGCGCTCATCCGGGCGGGTAAAATGGTGGACCTTACGCCGCACCTGGCCGGCGCCAATTGGGAGAACGACGGCCGATGGGCCGACACGTTTTTGCCGGGCGCCCTGGACAATTGGCGGGTCGGCGGCCGCGTTTACGGTCTGCCGGTGTCGTACTCATGCTGGACCTTGTTCTACAATCGAGCGCTTTTTCGCCAGCACGGTTGGGCGGAGCCTCGGACCTGGGACGATTTTTTCGCATTGTGCGACGAGATCCGCGCGACCGGGGTCGCTCCGGTCAGCCTGCCCGGGCTATCCTGGTTATATCCCGATGCCTTTCTGCGGGCGGCCTATTATAATCTGGCCGGGCCCGACGGTTGGGCGGCGTTGAACGACCTGAGCCCCGGGGTCCGCCGCGATCCCGCGTACGTGCGCGCTGCGGCGGTTGAACAGCGCGTCACGACGCGCTATGCCCAGCGCGGCTGGGAGGGCGAAAGCCATACCGGGGCGGAATTGGCCTTCATCCAAGGCCGGGCCGCCATGACCGTTTCCGGATCGTGGTTCATCAACGAAATGGCCGGGAAGCTTCCGCCGGGGTTCGAGCTGGGCACGATGAATTTCCCCGTCTTTGCGGAGGGGCGGGCCGAACCGAGCGCCATCCAGGTTTCGACCGACAGTTTTTTCGTGTTCGCGACCGGCGACCCGGCCCGCGAGCGATTGACCCTGGATTTTCTGCGTTTTCTCACCTCGCGGGCGGAAGCGGCCGCCTTCGTCCGGCAGTTCGATGCGCCGCCGGCCGTGCGCGGCATCCCCGAATCGGCCTATTCGGAGCGCATGCGGCCAACCGCGGAGATCATTCGGCGGGCGCGAGCGGCTTACCCCATGCGCCAGTTGATGCTGCAGCCGCCCTCGGTTCGCCAGGCGATCGTCGATGAGAGCCACCGGCTCGCGAGCGGGCGGATCAGCCCGGAGGAGTTCGGGCGCAACCTCGAGGCGGCTGCGGCGCGGGACCGCGCCCAGTCCGCCGATCCCAATCGCCTGGACGTGCGGCATCGCTGGGTGCCCTGGGCGCTGGCGATCGGCCTCGTCGCCATTGGACTGGCCGTCGCCTGGCGGGCCTGGCGCGGCGCGGCGCCGGACGAGACGGCCGCCTTCGGCCGCCTGCGGCCGGGTCCCGGACTTACCTTCATCGGCCCGGCGCTCGTCCTGTACGCCGCGCTCGTCGTCGCGCCGGCGCTCACGGCGTTCGGCTGGGCCTTCACCCGGTGGGACGGCATCGGCACCCGGTCCTGGGCGGGCTGGCACAACTTTGAATCGCTGCTTTTTTCGGACGATGTGTTTTGGCGCGCCCTCGGCCACAATGTCTACCTGATGGTCGTGCCGGCACTGTGCGTCGTGCCGGTCGCGTTGACGGCGGCCGCATTGATTCACCGCGGCATCTGGGGTGGCCGCATCTTCCGGGTCGTTTTCCTGTTTCCCAACATGCTGGGCGGGTTGGCCGCGACGCTGATCTGGCTGGCGGCGTATCAGCCGCACGGCGGTCTGGTGAACGCCGGACTGGCGGGCCTCGGCCGGATCCTGCGCTGGCCCTGGCTGGCCGGCTTCGACGGCTTCCCGTGGCTGTCCACCGACCACCTCTATGCCGCCCTGATTCCGATCTACCTATGGATGGCTTGCGGCTTCAACCTCATCCTCTACCTGGCGGCGATGGAGGGCATCGATCCCCAGCTCTACGAGGCGGCGGCGATCGACGGGGCGTCGCCCTGGCGCCAGTTCTTCACGATCACCCTGCCGATGATCCGCGAGGTGCTCGCGATTTCCGCGGTGTTTCTCGTGATCGCCGGGTTGAACGCCTTCGAGATGATCTGGCTGTTGACCCAACAGATGCCGTCGGCCGACGTCCACACCCTGGCCACCCTGCTCGTGACGACGATGTTTCAGGATTTCGACATCGGGCGGGCCACGGCGCTCGCGGTGATCCTGTTCGGCTTGGTCTTTGCGGTCAGCGCCGGCGTCCTGCGGGTGTTCCGCCGCGAGGCGATCGAGCCATGAAGCCGCGCTTTCGGCTGACGTCCCCGCTGATCGGCGCCACCGTGGCGGCGTACGCCGGCTGGCTCGTCTTCCCGATGGTCTGGGTGGCGTATTCCTCGCTCAAGCCCGACGCGGCGATCTTCAACCGGACTTTCGCCCCACCCGCTTTGGGCGACCTGCGCTTCGACAACTATGCCCGGGCCTGGCGCGAGGCGCACTTTGGCGACTACTTTCTCAACTCGGTCCTGGTGACGGCCGCCTCCGTTGCTCTCATCGTCGTTCTAGGCGCGATGGCCGCCTATGCGCTGGCCCGTTTTCGGCATCCGCTGAGCCGGCCGACGTACTGGCTTTTTCTCGCGGGCCTGATGATCCCGGCGCAGCTCGCGGTCATTCCCTTGTTCTTCGAACTGCGGTCCATCGGCCTTCTGAACACGCGCCTCGGCTTGATCCTCGTGTACACGGCCAACGGACTGCCCTTTGCCATATTCGTCCTGGCCGGGTTCTTTCGGGCGCTGCCGCGCGCCCTGTACGAGGCGGCCGTAATCGACGGCTGCGGGGAGTTCGGGGCCTTCTGGCGGGTGCTTCTGCCGCTCGCCCGGCCCGGTCTCGTGACCGTGGCCATTTTTCAATTCATCGGCGTATGGAAGGAGTACTTCTATGCCTTCATGCTGCTCGGCGGGGATCCGATGGGCCGGGCCAGGACGTTGCCGCTCGGGCTCGCCAATTTGTCGATCACGGCCGAGTACCGGACGGACTATGGCATGCTGTTCGCCGGCTTGGTGCTGGTCACCGTACCGATCCTCGTCGTCTACGTGGGGCTCCAGCGCCACATCATCAAAGGGGTGGCGGCCGGGGCGCTGAAAGGCTGAAAGCCGCGCGGCCGAGCGGCGGCGAACCCCAACCCGCATCGATCACAAAACCGCTCGGGGAACTCATCCGCCGGCCCCATGAACACGAGGGCCGGCGGATCCACCTAGACCACAAGACCTTTCGCGCGAACGGCGCTCAGAAGTGCAGGGTGTATGTGCCCAGGATCTGGAACGGCTGTCCGGCGGCGCCGCCCGCCCACGTGTATTGACGATTGCCCAGGTTTTTCGCGTTGATTTCGACCGTGCTGACGAACCGGCCGAACGCGGTCCAGGAATAACCGATGCCGGCGTCGAATACCGCGTAGGGCGCGTTGAAGTTGAATTCGCGTCCGTCGTCGACGAACACCCCGGTGGGTTCGCCCACGTACACGCCGGCCGTGTTTGCGTTGTTGAGCGGCAAGGCCTGGCCGTTCAGACCGACCGGATAGTTGATCACCGCGTTGACCGGCAGAGTCGGATACGGCAAGAGGCCGTTGCCGGGGAAGGGCGCATTGATCACCACGGTGGCCGGATTGCTGAGCTTTTGTTCACCGGCGATCTTCGGATCCTTGCCGGTGGCGTACGTCAGATTGGTGGAAGGCACGTAGTACATCGTGACCGTTCCGCCGACGGTGGAGCTGGCCGGTCCGGGGGTCAGGCTCTTGCCCGAGCCCAGGTTTACGAGCGACTTGCTGAAATACTTGGCGTCGGCGATGACGAACAGGCCCTTGAGCCAACCATGGCTGAATTGGTAGCGGGCGCCGATACCGACGTTGTCGCGTGGCACGCGGCGGGCCGGTCCGTTCACGAGGAAGGTCAGCACATCGGATTCCACCACATCGGTCTTGGTGTAGCCCCAGTCGCCGAACAATAACAGGTCGTTGGTGGCCTGGAAATTGCCGTCAAATTCGTAGCCCTTGGCCTGCTCCTGGTTGATGAGAATCGTATCCTTCAGGCCGGTGACCGGATCGGTCTCGCTCTGCACGATATTGAATTCGTTGATGAGGAAGCGGTCCACCGTCAGGTTGAGCCGGTTGTCCAAGAGGCTCACTTTGAAGCCATACTCGTAGCAGTTGCTCTTGTTGTTGGGGAGGGCC
>CAZWMF010000006.1:0-18506 GCA_964634535.1 uncultured Opitutaceae bacterium
TCAGGCGGATGTCCGTGAAATTCTTCGAAAAATCCACCACTTTCGAATTCATCTGGATGATGCCGCCGGGATAGGTGAGGCCGTAGAGCGGCGCCACCGGCCCATCGATCACTTCGACGCTATCCAAGCCCTGGGTGTCGCGGGGATCGTACTCGCGGATGCCGTCCCGCAGGAACCAATTCTGGCGGAACCCGCGAAACAGGTATTGATTGTACTGCTGCTGGATGACCTGGTCGGATCGGGGATCGGCGCCGCCGTTGATCAGCGTCGCGTCATAGGCCTCGAGATCGACCGAGTTGTTGATCACGAGGTCGTTGTACAGATCGGGCGTGAAGATATTGATGCTGAGGGGCACGTCGCGAACCGGAGTGTTGGTGCGGGTGGCGCCGATCGAGTTGGTGGCCTTGTAACCGGTATCCTGCTCGGTCGTGACCGTGAAGGGAGACAGCTGGATGATATCCTGATCGCCCGAGGTGTCCGCGGCCGGGGCTGGAGCCGGAGCGGTTTGCGCGAGCGCGGCGGCGGCGAGCGCGGGGATCGCCAGGAAAATTCCGGCGTGCCTAAATCGGCTCGGAACGATCATTGCAGGTGTTGAGGGTTGGTCATTCATGGATGCGTTGTGTGTTGTTCATTCAGACGGTGAAGTAGGTGGAGGGAGTTTGGGGACAGTGCGGGGCGAACGGAGTGCGGATCGGGGCGAATGGGCAGAGTGGAGGGGCAGGACGCGATCCGCGGCACGAGGAGGCATATGTTCGGCCGGTTGGTCAGCCAAAGCCTTCCCCACTCAATCGGTATAGTGATTCACGCTAAACCTCGGATTTGAGCGGAAATGATGGCCGGATTGTCAGAACGGCCGGCCCCCGGGGAAGCGTGCGCTGCGGCGCGCGCGGATCAGGCGGGCAGCGCGGTCACCGGCACGGTCCGATTGGACGTGCGGGCCGAGGTTCGGGCCGGAGCGGTCACACCGTCCTGCCAGTATCCGGGAATGTAGGTGACCGTCTGGGTCTCGGGCACGCCGCGCTGGTGACTCTCCGCCATGATGGCCAATTGCTCCATGGCGCGCTGCCCCACCAGCCGGTGGTTTTGCACGACGCCGGCGGCCCGCGGCATGATCGGCGGCACGTCGAGGGGCGCGAAGGCGACATCCTCGGGAATGCGCATGCCGGCGGTCTCAAAGGCGGCAAACAACTCGTGCCAGTTTGAGATGACGGCGTCGACCCGGTTGACTTCGACCCATTGGCGGATGAGTCGCGGCAGCATGGGCACCTGGTCGAGTCCGAAGAATAGCGGCGGCACGCACTCCGACTCGCAGAGCGAGGTCTGTTCAATGAGAACCCCCATGCCGAACGACTCGACCAGGCGCATCTGGTCCTCGCGGGCGGTGGCCAGGCCGATCCGCCGGTAGCCGAGGGCGCGCAGCCGCTGCATCGCCAGCCGGGCCACCTGGAGTTGATCGTTCGATACACAGTCCAGGTTGGGCTTGAGGTGCAGGCACTCGATTTTGACCGCGCAGAACTGGCTCCAATCGAGGTCGAGCTGCCCGATGTCGATTTCGAAGGTCGAGAGCAGGATGCCCGTGATGCCGCGGGCGGTCAGGATCGCGTTGAGCCGGGCCGGGGCGAGGTAGCCCGAGCCCACTTCGAAGATCTCGAGCGAATGGCCGTTGGCTTCCGCCGCCGCCCGAGCTCCAGCGTAAACTAATGGCTGATAATGATTACCGCCGAATAGCCGGGTCGTACCCGCGTGCACGACGAAGGCCGAACTGATCGACCGCGACTGCTTGTTCTGCCGGGACCGATGAAAATTGAGGGCGTCGAGCAGGGGATCGCGCCGGTAGCCGAGTTCGTTGGCGACGGCGCGAATCCGCGCGCGGGTGGCCGGCGGTATGCTCGGGTGGTCGCGCAGCGCCAGGGAAACGGTGGTGGCATGCACGCCCGCCCGGGCCGCGATGTCGGCCAGGGTGAGGTACCGCTTGGGCGATCCGTTCGGATCAGCAGCGGGGCGGGGCACTAGACCCGTCTTGCCAGTCGCTTTGGACATAAATCGAGGAGGCGAATTGCGGGGGGCCGTTTTCGCCGGTTTTCAACTGAGAGACCACGATCGACACCGCCCGTTCGCCGACATGGCTCAGGCGCGGCCGAATGCCCGCCGCCCCGATGGGGGCCGGCTCGCAGATGCAAAGGTAGGCGCAGGCGACCTCGTCGGGCAGGGAGAAGCCGTCGCGCTCGAGCATCAAACGAATGTTCCCCCGGTTGGACAGCACGACGTCGACGCGATTGCGCCGCACCCACCGGCCGATCATCGCCCCCAGGTCGACGTCCTCTATCGTATAGGGAAACAGCAGCGGGGGCACGCGCCGCTCGGGCGGCAGCGACGCCTCCTCCATCAGGTAGCCCGCCATATGGCGATGGCCGCCGGCATGCTCGTCGGCCCGGCCGACCGCCAGGCCGATGCGCTGGTAGCCCAGGGTCGCGAGGCGCCGAAACGCCATCCGCACCTCCCGCAGCTGATCGTTGCCCACGACGGTCGACTCGGGCTGGGTGTGGCGGGAATGGATCCGGACGGTGGCGTAGTCGTCCCAATTGAGCGCGACTTCGGCAAAACCCGGGGTGAAGGACCCGATGATGACGCCGTGGATCCGGTGGGCGCGCAAGTGCTCGGCCAGCGACCGGCTGTCGTGGTCATCCTCGCCCACCGCAATGGGTTCGAGCTGGTAGCCGAGCAGACCGGCTTGGCGGCGGGCGCCGTCCAAGATCGCCTTCAGGTGCGGCGGGCGCACGATGCCCGAACCCAGTCCGAAGTTCTCCAGATAGGCGATCCGCGGCATCGGTCCGCAAATCTTGCCCTCCTCGCGGAAGCGCGTGAGCGAATAGTACACCGGGTCGCGCCGGTAGCCCAGGCGTTCGGCCACCTCGCGAATGCGCTGGCGGGTGCCAACCGGGATGCTCGGATGCTCGCGCAGCGCGAGCGAAACGGTGGTGATATGGTAGCCCGACTCGCGGGCGACATCTTTCAACCGAGGGACTGTTCCGGATTCGAGCACAGACAGAGGGGGGGAAATCGGCGGGCCTAGGCAGCATTTTCAATCCACTAAAGCCAGCAAGCGAGCGTTTACTCTAACGTTTAGTGCGGCCCGGCCCGCGTTAGGCTGGTCATCTGCCCATTCGGCCCCCAGAAAGGTCGGCGTCCAATGAATCCCCCATCGGAACCCTTTGTGAATCAAGCGGGCCGGCAGGACGGAAAGACCCACCGTCTCAACCCATTCCTCTGGGTGCCTTCGCTTTACCTGGCGATGGGCATCCCGTTCAACGTCATCAATGGCGGAGGGGTGACCGGGCGGATGTACAAGGCGCTGGGTTATTCCAACGCTCAGATTACGGTTTCGGTCGGGGCCATCGGGATCGTTTGGTCGCTTAAACCGCTTTGGGCCGGATTCTTAGAGATGAACCGAACGAAGAAGTTCTTCGTTCTGACGATGGAGATCGTCATCAGCGCCCTGCTCATCCTGGTCGCGGCATCGATCCCCATGCCCGGGTTTTACCGGATCAGCATCGGGCTATTCTGGATGGCGGCATTCGCGTCGTCCACCCAGGACATCTGCGGCGACGGCATATACCTGTCGAGCATCGACCGGCGCACCCAGGCCACGCTCATGGGGGTGCAGAGCACGGCTTGGAACTTGGGAAAGGTTTTGGCCGCCGGCTTGCTGATCGCGGGCCTGGACGCGCTTCGGGTCAATTTTCATTGGAGCGATCGATTCATGTGGCAGGCCGTGATCTTGGTCTGCGCGGCTGGGATGGCGGTGTTGGCGTTTTACCACTATTTTCAATTGCCCGAGGGCGGCGTTTCCAATCGGCCGGCGAATGCCGAGGCGGTCGTGAAGGATTTTTTGGGCACGGCCGTCAGCTTTTTTCACAAGCGCGCCTTTTGGGGCATGATGGCCTTCGTCTTCCTGTACCGATTGGGCGAGGGGCTCCTGTCCATCGAGGGCGGACTGTTCTTGCAGAGCTCCACCGCGCAAGGCGGGCTCGGCCTGAGCGCCGGACATGTGAGCAATATCTACGGACTTTGGGGCACGATCTTCAATATCGTGGGCGGCCTGCTCGGTGGACTGTTCGTGTCGCGCATCGGCCTCTGGCGCTGCCTCGGGGTGCTCGGTCTCTGCCTGAATGTGCCCCATTTTACATTTGTCTACCTCAGCCATTATGCGGCGGCCGGCCACGGTCTGAGTTATGGGCTGGTCGCGAGCATGGTGAGCCTGGAGCAGTTCGGCTACGGCTTCGGTTTCGTCGGCAACATGATCTACATGATGCAGCAGATCGCCCCGGGCCGGTCGGCCATGACGCATTACGCGTTCGCCACGGCGCTGATGAACCTGGTGCTGATCCCGACCAACATGATTTCCGGCCCGCTCGCCGAATGGCTGGGTTTCTCGACCTATTTCTTTGTCGTGATGTTCGCCTCGATTCCGTCGGCCTGGGCGGCCTTCAAGGCGCCGTTCCCCCACCGCGACGATGTGCCGAACGAGCCGGCGAGCGGAGAAGAGGCCGTCCAGATGACCTCGGATGATCCCACGCGCTTGCGGCCGGAAGAGCGCCATGTCCAGGAGCTCGCCGGGCGGGCCTCGATGTATGCGATGCTCTCGGCCATCACGATCCTCGTGCTCGACGTCCAAATCCTCGGTTCCCTCCAGGGCAAGGCGGCCGGCACCGGGCAGTGGCAGTTCGGCCTCCTGGTCGTGAGCGCCGCCTTGAAGATCGTCCTTTCGCTCAAGGCGCTCCAGTGGGCGGCCCGATCGCTCCTGGCCGCCGGCCAGACCGGCGAGACCGTCTATGCCGGCAACGCGCGGGGCGCGCGGGTGGCGACGTGGATTTGCGGCGTCGTCAGCCTCGGCATCCTGGCGTTCGGGGCGCATATGGCATTCTAGCGCGCCCATGCCGTCGCTGCGATTTCCGCCAAAATTCGTATGGGGCGTGGCGACCGCTGCGTCGCAGGTCGAGGGCGCGGCATCGACCGACGGCAAGGGCCCGTCGATCTGGGACACCTTCAGCCGGATTCCCGGCGCCGTGCACAATGGCGATACCCCGGAGAACGCGTGCGATCATTTTCACCGGTTTGACGAGGATTTCACGCTGATGCGCGAGCTCGGCGTGAAACATTACCGCCTGTCGATCGCCTGGCCGCGCATCTTGCCCGATGGACGCGGAGCGGCCAATCCGTCGGGCATCGATTTCTATCACCGGCTGTTCGACTCGCTCGAGCGGCACGGCATCACCCCCTGGGTCACCCTGTTTCACTGGGACTTGCCCCAAACCCTGGAGGACGCGGGCGGCTGGCGCGTCCGGAGTTTGGTGGACGCCTTTGCCGCCTACGCCGATCTGGTCGTGCGCACCTACAGTAGCCGGGTGAAGCATTGGTTCACGCTCAGCGAAATCTTCAGCTTCACCGAACTCGGCTACGGGCTCGGCCGGAAGGCACCGGGCGCAAAGGAGGACGAAGCGGTCGTGAACCAGGCCTGCCACCACGCCCTCCTGTGCCACGGGCACGGCGTGCGCGCGGTGCGCGAGCACGGCGGAAGCGGGGCGGTCGTGGGGCTGGTGGATAACCCGGTCGTCGCGGTGCCCCTGAGTCTGCAGGCCCGCGAAGTCGCCGCGGCCCGGGAGGCCTTCGCCGGCGCCAATTTGCGGGTGCTCGATCCGATCTTCCGCGGCCGCTACGACGAGGGGTATCTGCAGAGGGCCGGCCGGGCGGCCCCGCGCGTGGCCGAAGGCGATTTCGACCTGATTGCGCAGCCGGGCGATTTCATCGGACTCAATATTTACACCGGTTATTTTGTGCGGGTGGACGCCAATGGGCGCCCCGAGAACCTGGCATTTACCGCGCACGCCCCCCGTTCGGACAGTTCCTGGCCCAGCCTGCTGCCCCAGGCGCTGTATTGGGGCCCTCGGTTTTTCACCGAGATCTACGGCAAACTTCCGATTTACATCACCGAAAACGGCCTCGGCTACGAGGAGCCGGAAACGACCAGCCACGAATTGCCCGACCTGCGGCGCCGCGAGTGCCTTCGCAGCTATCTGAACGAACTGCATGCGGCGATCCGGGAGGGTGTGCCGATCAAGGGCTACTTCCTGCGAACGCTCTTGGATAATTTCGCCTGGGAGGACGGCTATAGCTGTCGCTACGGAATAATACACAATGACTTCCGTACGCAAAAGCGCACGCCAAAATTGAGCGCCCGCTGGTACGCGGGCGTCATTCGCCGCAATCGGTTGGTCTAGCCCGGCCGCGCGGCGGCTCCGGCTTATCGCTGGTGGTATCGACTTACGGCAGGGCAGATTCGCCCATCAGGTAGCGATCGCATTCGCGCGCGGCGGTCCGGCCCTCGTTGATCGCCCAAACGACCAGGCTCTGGCCGCGCCGGCAGTCGCCGGCGGCGAAGACCCCGGGCAGGTTGGTCGCGTACTTGCCGTACTCGGCCTTGATGTTGCTCCGGGGATCGCAGGCGATCCCGATCTCCTTGAGCAAGGCCTGTTCGGGCCCGAGGAAACCCAGGGCGAGCAAGACCAATTGGGCCGGACGCGTCTCCTCGCTACCCGGCACCTCCTTGGGCACAAACTGTCCCTGGGCGTTCTTTTCCCAGGTGATCTTGACCGAAACCAGTTCTTTCACGCGGCCCTGGTCGTCGCCGATGAATTTCTTGACGGTGGTCAGATAGGTGCGCGGATCGGCGCCGTACTTGGCGGCGGCTTCCTCCTGGCCGTAGTCGAGCTTGTACGTTTTCGGCCATTCCGGCCACGGATTATCGGCCGCCCGTTCGGCCGGCGGACGCGGCAGGATCTCCAATTGGACGAGGTTGCGGCAGCCATGGCGCAGGGACGTGCCGACGCAGTCGGTCCCGGTGTCGCCTCCGCCCACCACCACCACGTCCTTGTCCCGGGCGTGGATGGGGCTATCGGCGCCGTCGAGCAGCGCTTTCGTGTTGGCGCCCAAGAATTCCATGGCGAAATGGATACCCGCCAGGTTCCGGCCTTCGATCGGCAGGTCGCGCGGCTGCGTGGCGCCGGTGCAGATGACGGTCGCGTGGTACTCCTTGAGAAACATCTGGGGCTCGACGTTCTCCCCGACATTGGCGTTGCAGAAGAACTTGACGCCCTCCTCTTCGAGCAAGCGGATGCGGCGCATGACCACCTCCTGCTTGTCGAGCTTCATGTTGGGAATGCCGTACATGAGCAGGCCGCCCGGGCGGTCCGCGCGCTCGAATACGGTCACGGTATGCCCGGCCCGATTGAGCTGGGCGGCGGCGGCCAGGCCGGCCGGACCCGAACCGATGACGGCCACCTTCTTGCCGGTGCGCGTCGCCGGTTTCTCCGGGCTCACCCAGCCCTCGTCCCAGCCGCGGTCGATGATCGCCGCCTCGATGCTCTTGATCGTCACCGGCGGGGCGTTGATGCCCAGGACGCAGGAGCCCTCGCACGGCGCGGGGCAGACCCGGCCGGTAAACTCCGGAAAATTGTTGGTGCGATGCAGCCGGTCGAGCGCCTCGCGCCAGAGGCCGCGATAGACGAGATCGTTCCATTCCGGGATGAGGTTGTTGATCGGGCAGCCCGAGGCCATGCCGCTGATCAGGCGGCCGGTGTGGCAAAAGGGGACGCCGCAATCCATGCAGCGCGCGCCCTGCTGGCGGAGTTTCTTCTCCTCCATGTGCTCGTGAAACTCCTTCCAGTCCCGCACGCGCTCGAGCGGCGGACGGTCGGTTGGCAGTTCCCGGAGGTATTCGATGAAGCCGGTCGGTTTACCCATTGAAGTTGATGCTGGACGGACCTAGTTGCCTCCCACGCGGGACAAGTCGCGGGCGTTTTCCTGGAAAGCGGCCATGATGGCCTCGTCGCCGGTCAGACCTTGGTCGTGGGCGCGCCGGATGCAGTTGAGCATCCGCCGGTAGTCCTTGGGCATCACTTTCACGAAAAGCGGCTGCAGCTTGTCCCAGTTGTCGAGGATCTGGCGGGCGCGGGCGCTCTGGGTGTAGGCCAGATGTCGCTCGATCATCGCGCGGACCTCCGCGGCCTCCTCGGCCGATTCGATCGCGCCGAATTCGACCATCTGGGGGTTGATCCGCTTGGGGAAATCGCCGCGCTCGTCGAGCACGTAGGCGATGCCGCCCGACATGCCCGCGGCAAAATTGCGCCCCGCCGGGCCCAGCACGACGACCCGGCCGCCGGTCATGTACTCGCAGCCGTGATCGCCGATGGATTCCACGACGGCGTTCACCCCGCTGTTGCGCACGCAGAAGCGTTCGCCGGCCATGCCGTGGATGTAGGCGTCGCCGGCGGTGGCTCCGTAAAAGGCCACATTGCCGACGATGATGTTTTCCTCGGGCGGGAAGCTCGAACCCTTGGGCGGATAGATGATCAGCTTGCCGCCGGACAGGCCCTTGCCCACGTAGTCGTTGGCGTCGCCCTCGAGTTCAAAGGTCATGCCCTTGGGAATGAAGGCCCCGAAACTCTGGCCGGCCGATCCGACGAAGTGGATCTTGATCGTGTCTTCGGGCAACCCGGCGGGACCCCATTTCTTGGTGAGTTCGCCGCCGGTGATGGTGCCGACCACGCGGTGCACATTGCGGATGGGCACCTCGGCGCGGACCGCTTCGCCGCGCTCGATCGCCGGCCGGCAGGTCTCGAGCAACTGGGTCAGGTCGAGCGAATGATCCAAACCGTGATCCTGGGCGATCTGACAGAAGCGGCCGACCTCCAGATCGGCGTCCGGCTGGTAGAGGATGCTGCTGAAATCGATGCCCTTGGCCTTCCAATGGTCGACCGCCTTGCGCGGTTCGAGCCGGTCGACCCGGCCGATCATCTCCTCGATCGTGCGGAAGCCCAGTTGCGCCATGATTTCGCGAACCTGCTGGGCGATGAAGCCCATGAAGTTGACCACGTGCTCCGGCTTGCCCGAATAGCGGGCGCGCAGGCGCGGGTCCTGCGTGGCAACGCCGGCGGGGCAGGTGTTCAGGTGGCAGACCCGCATCATGATGCAACCGGTGGCCACCAGGGGCGCGGTCGCAAAACCGAACTCCTCGGCGCCGAGCAGGGCCGCGATGATGACATCCCGGCCGGTCTTCAGCTGGCCGTCGGTTTCCACGGCGATCCGGCTGCGCAAATTATTTAGTACGAGCGTCTGATGGGTTTCGGCCAGGCCCAATTCCCACGGCAGTCCGGCATGGGTGATCGACGTCTGCGGCGAGGCGCCCGTGCCCCCGTCGTAGCCGCTGATCAGGACGACGTCGGCGTGCGCCTTGGCGACGCCCGCCGCGATCGTGCCCACGCCCACCTCGGACACCAGCTTGACGCTGATCCGGGCGTGGCGATTGCCGTTCTTCAGGTCGTGGATCAATTCCGCGAGATCCTCGATCGAATAGATGTCGTGATGCGGCGGCGGCGAAATCAGCCCGACGCCCGCGGTGGTGAGCCGGGTCTTGGCGACCCAGGGATACACCTTGCTGCCGGGCAATTGACCGCCCTCGCCGGGCTTGGCGCCCTGGGCCATCTTGATCTGGAGTTCGCGCGCGTTCACCAGGTATTCGCTGGTGACGCCGAACCGGCCGGAGGCGACCTGCTTGATCGCCGAATTCTTCGAATCGCCGTTGGCCAGCGGCACGTAGCGCTCGGGGTCCTCGCCGCCTTCGCCCGTGTTGCTCTTGCCCCCGATCCGGTTCATCGCGATCGCGAGCGTCTCGTGGGCCTCCTTGCTGATCGAGCCGTAGGACATGGCGCCCGTCTTGAAGCGCTTCATGATCTTTTCGACCGGCTCCACCTCCTCGATCGGAATGGCCGCACTGGCCTTGAAATCGAGCAGGCTGCGCAGCGTGCAGTGGGCCTTGGACTGGTCGTCGATCAGCCGGGCATAATCCTGGTAGGTCGCGTAGCTGCCGGTGCGGACCGCCTTCTGCAGCCGGTGGATGGCCTCCGGGGTGAACAGATGGGCCTCGCCCTCGCTGCGCCACTGGTATTGGCCGCCCGAGGGCAGCACGTGCCCGTTGACCGCGCCGCGCGGCGGAAACGCCGCCCGGTGCCGGGCCAGCACCTCCTGGGCGATCACGTCCAGGCCGATGCCGCCCACCCGCGAGGCGGTCCAGGTGAAGTAGTGGTCGACCACGTCCTGGCGCAGGCCGAGCGCCTCGAAGACCTGGGCGCCGCGGTAACTTTGGATGGCGGAGATGCCCATCTTGGACATCACCTTGATCACGCCCTTGGCCGCGGCCTTGACAAAATTCTTGCAGGCGGTCTTGTGCTCGACCCCGGTCAGCCGGTCGTCCCGGATCATGTCGTCGATCGTCTCGAAGACGACGTACGGATTGATCGCGCTGCAGCCGTAGCCGATGAGCAGCGCAAAGTGATGCACTTCGCGGGCCTCGCCGGTCTCCAGGACCAGGCTCACCCGGGTGCGCAGGCCTTCCCGGATCAGGTAATGGTGCAGGCCGGCCACGGCCAGAAGAGCCGGCACGGAGGCGTACTCGGCGTTCACGCCGCGGTCGGTCAGGAGGATGACATTGACGTCGTCCTCCTCGATCATGCGCCGGGCCATGGCCGACAATTCCTCCAGGGAGCGGGCCAGGCCCTTCTCGCCGCGGCTCACCCGGAAGAGGATGGGCAGCGTGGCCACCTTGAGGCCGGGCAGATTCTGGCGGCGCAGCTTGGCGAACTCCTCGTTGGTGAGGATCGGCCACTTCAATTCGACGCGCCGGCAGGCCGACGGCTGCGGGTGGAGCAGGTTGCCCTCCGAGCCCAGGCGGGTCTCGGCGCTGATCACGATCTCCTCGCGGATGCAGTCGATCGGCGGGTTGGTGACCTGGGCAAAGAGCTGCTTGAAATAATCGTACAGGAGCCGGGGGCGGTTGGAGAGGACCGCCAGCGCCGCGTCGTTGCCCATCGAGCCGACCGCCTCGACGCCGTCGCGGGCCATCGGGGCGATGATGATCCGCTCGTCCTCGTGGGTGTAGCCGAAGGCGATCTGGCGCTGCAGCAGCGTACGGTGGTCGGGGGCCGGGGCCTCGGGTCCGTCCGGCAGGTCGCTCAAGTTAACCAGGTGCTCGGTGAGCCATTGCCGGTAGGGCCGCTCGGTCGACACCTTGCGCTTGATCTCCTCGTCGTCGACGATGCGCCCCTCGACCGTGTCGACGAGGAACATCCGGCCGGGTTGCAGCCGGCCCTTGGTCAAAACGTTTTCCGGCGGCACCGCGAGCACGCCGGCTTCGGAGGCCATGATGACCAGGCCGTCCTTGGTGACATAGTAGCGGGAGGGCCGCAGGCCGTTGCGGTCGAGTACGGCGCCGATCTGGCGGCCGTCGGTGAACGCAATGGAGGCAGGGCCGTCCCAGGGCTCCATCAGACAGGAGTGAAACTGATAGAACGCCCGGCGGTCGTCGTCCATGCTCTCATGGTTCGGCCACGGCTCGGGGATCATCATCATCATCGCGTGGGCGAGCGGCCGGCCGGCGAGGACGAGCAGTTCGAACGTATTGTCGAACATGGCCGAGTCGCTGCCGTTCGGATTGACGACCGGCAGGATCTTTTTGACGTCGTCGCCGAAGAGCTCCGACTCGAACAGCGCCTCGCGGGCGTGCATCCAGTTGATGTTGCCCCGCAGCGTGTTGATCTCGCCATTGTGCGCGAGGTAGCGGTAGGGATGGGCCCGGTCCCAACTCGGGAAGGTGTTGGTGCTGAACCGGGAATGGACGAGGGCCAGGGCCGTCTCCATCGCCGGGTTCGCCAGGTCCGTGAAATACTGCCCCAATTGGGTCGTGAGCAGCATGCCCTTGTAGACGAGTGTCTTGAACGAAAGGCTCGCCACGTACCAATACTCCGCGCCGTCCAGGGTGGAGGCGCGGATCTCGGTGTAGGCGCGCTTGCGGATCACGTAGAGCTTGCGCTCGAAGCCCATTTCGTCGGCCAGGTCCGGATTGCGCCCGATGAAAACCTGCCGGATGAACGGCTCGCACGCCTTGGCGGTTTCGCCGAGCATCGAGTTGTCCGTCGGCACCGTGCGCCAGCCGAGCACGGTCTGGCCTTCGGACTGGATGATCTGCTCGAAACGCTCCTCCAGCCGCCGGCGCTTGATCCGTTCCCGGGGCAGAAAGACGATCCCGCTACCGTACTGGCCCGCGCCCGGCAGCTCGATCCGCGCCTTCTTGCAGGCCTCCTTCAAGAAGGAATGCGGCATCTGGATGAGGACGCCGGCCCCGTCGCCGGTGTTGGCTTCGGATCCGCTGGCGCCGCGGTGGTCGAGATTGATCAGGACCTGGATCGCCTGCTGCAGAATCCGGTTGGAGGGCCGGCCCTTGATGTCGACCACGAAGCCGACGCCGCAGGCGTCGTGCTCGAACCACGGATCGTAAAGGCCCTGCTTGGGCGGGGGGCCGAGATGTCGGGGCTTCTTGAGCCGGGCAGAAGTCGTCTTCCTGGTCGGTTGGTTATTCAAGGTGGGTGAAAATATGGGACGCTGGGGCGCGAAAAAGGGCCGGCCACTGCGTGGAGAACCGGCCCTGGGCGCTCTATCAGCCGGCAATCCCCATCAGAAGAATCGCACTGTTTTCGTGGCCAACCGGGCATGATCCTCATCGGAGCACCCGGCGTTCGTCGGAACGTCGGACGGGGCGTCGGTTGGCTTAACTAGATCGTTGCTGAGTAAATAGTTCTCCACTTCGTCACCGGAGACATCGGCGAGCATCACCCCGTCGATCTCCACGCAGGGCGACAGCGGTTGACCGGACTTGGCAACCATCTCCGCGTAGTTGTCCCGGTTGTTGATGATATCGATATCCTCATACGACAGACCGTACTTGCGCAGCGTGGCCCGAACGCCGTTGGACCAGCCGCAGGACGGCTTGAGGTAAGCTTTGATTGTCATGTCGAGAAGATTAATCGCGGGCAGAGGGGATGCAAGGTATAGAGCCCGTTTCACGCCAATCAAGCACAGCTTTTGCCAAATATAAGGGATTTCGCGGCGGCGCGAGTTCGCCGAAGGCTCAGCCCGAAAAGGCCGGCATTTCCAGCGTGAAGGTCGCGCCCTTGCCGGTCCCGTCGCTTGCGACCGAAAGTTCTCCGTCCATCTCCCGGGCCGCATTGACGGCGGAATGCAGGCCGAACCCATGCCCGTTCGGGCGCGTGGTGAAGCCATGGCTGAAGATGAGTTTCATGTTCTGCGGCGGAATCCCGATGCCATTGTCGCGCACGATCAGGCGCACCCGGCCGGCCGGCGTCGGTTCGATCGCCAGCGTGATCAGGCCGTCGCCAGTCCCGCGCGCGTCGCAGGCATATTTGGCGTTGTGGATCAGGTTGACGAGGATTTGCAGGATCTTGGCCCGCTGACCGAACACGGGCGGCACGCTCTGGTAGCGCTTGTCCACCCGCACTTGGTGCCGGATGAGGGCGCCGCTATTCATGCGCAGCGAATCATCCATGACGGCCGCGGCGTCGATCGGCTCGACCACGCCCACGGTGGTCGCGTAAGCCTGCTGGGTCGAAACGATCTCCTTGATGTGGTCGATGTATTGGCGCAGCCCGTCGATTTCGGCCAAGAGCCGTTCGCGTTCCTGCCGCGCCTCGGCCGACAGCGCGTCCAGCAGCTGCGGCACGAGCTTGCCTTTGGCGTCGAGGGCAAAGAACTCGCCCAGGTCGCCCTGGTGACCGCGCACCAACGTCGCCAGCCGGGCGAGGCTCTCGGCCCGGGAATTGCGGACGGTTTGGGCGATCACCGAGGCCGAGACATTGATGCTGTTGAGCACGTTGCCGACGTTATGGAGCACGCTCGTGGCCACCTCGGCCATGCCCGCCAGATGCGAGGCGTGGATCAGATCCCGGTGCGCCTTCTCCAGTTCGACCTCCATCTCCTTGGACTTTGTGAGGTCCTTGCCCAGACCGAAGGTGCCGACGATGGCGCCGCGGCCGTCGCGCAACGGCATCTTGTTGGTCAGCGACCAGGTGGCCCGGCCATCCGGCCACTCCTCGCGTTCCACCTTGCCGATGATCGGCTGGCCGGTCCGCATGATCTCCTGTTCGTCGGCCTGGGCGGCGCGCGCGAAACTCTCGGAAAACAGGTCGAAATCGGTCTTGCCGATCATGTCCGAGACGGCCAAGCCGTGCTTGACCGCGGTGGATTTGCTGACCGCGATGAAACGCGATTCCCGATCCTTGAAGTAAACGACGTCCGGTACGTTCTCCAAAAAGGCCGAAACGAGCAACCGATCGATCAGGTCGGCGGATCCAGGGGAACTCATGCGGAGTGGATCGCCCTACGAAATACGCCTGCCCGGGAACCTCCAGCCTAATCCGGCGAAGCCGGGCGGGCGGACTTTTTCCTAGCCCGCGTCCTCCAGGTGCGGTATCACCCGGCAGATGAAGGTCCTCGTCACCGGCGCGGCCGGGTTTATCGGTTACCATGTCGCGCGCCGCCTGGCGGAGACCAACCAATGCGAGGTTTGGGGGATCGACAGCCTGAGCCCGTATTACGACGTGGATCTCAAGCGCGCTCGGCTGGCCCAACTCGGCACGCTCGCCGGCTTTCGGTTTCTCCAATCCGATTTTGCGGAAGGGGAGCGGATCCAGGGCCTGGTCGCCCATTTTCAGCCGGACTATGTCGCCCATCTCGGCGCCCAGCCGGGCGTGCGCCACTCCGCGCTCAATCCGGCGGCCTACGTGCACAGCAATCTGGTGGGGTTCGCCCAGGTGCTCGAGGCCTGTCGGCGCCATCCGCCGAAGAACGTCGTCTATGCGTCGAGCAGCAGCGTCTATGGCGCCGGGGCCAAGCCGCCGTTCCGCGAGGACGACGACACCACCCAGCCGACCTCCTTCTACGGGGCAACCAAGAAAAGCAACGAGCTCATGGCCCAAAGTTATGCCCGGGTCCATGGCCTCAATCTGACCGGCCTTCGCTTCTTCACGGCCTACGGACCGTGGGGACGGCCCGACATGGCCCCCACCCTGTTCGCCCGGGCCTTGTGCGAGGGCGCGCCGGTCCCGCTGTTCAACGAGGGCAAAAACCTGCGCGATTTCACGTACATCGACGATATCGTCGACGGCGTGATCGCGGCGCTCCTCTACCCCCACCCGCCCTCGCCTTCGCGCATCTTCAACCTGGGCCACAATCGGCCGGTGGAGACCCTGCTGTTTGTGCGAATGCTCGAACAGCTCCTGGGGCGCACCGCGCGGATCGAACTACTGCCGGCCCAGGCCGGCGACATGCTCGAAACCTGCGCCGATCTGACCCGGGTGCATGCGGCCATCAACTACGCCCCGAAGGTTTCCCTGGAACAGGGTCTGGCCCGGTTCGTCGACTGGTTCACGTCCTACTACAAGATCTAGGAAATCGCACGGGCGCCCCGCCCCACCGTCGGCGCGTTCGGGCAGCCGTTGCGCCGCGGCGAAAACGCAGCGATTCTTCCGGTCTCGACCTTATCGACCCATGCGCACCGTCCTACTCCTGATCGGCTCCAATATCTTCATGACCACCGCCTGGTACGGGCACCTGAAGTTCAAGTGGCTGGAGGGCAAATCGCTGTTCGTCGTGATCCTGGTCTCCTGGGGCATCGCGTTCTTCGAGTACCTGCTCCAGGTGCCGGCCAATCGCATCGGGTTTCAGAGCGGCCAGTTCGACGGCTATCAGCTCAAGGTGATCCAGGAGGTGATCACGCTGGCCGTGTTCGTCGTATTCGCGTGGTTCGTCCTGGGCGAGAAACTGACCTGGAACTACGCCGTGAGCTTCGTCTTCATCTTTCTGGCGGTCTTCTTCGCCGTGGTGGTGAAACCCGGAAAATAATCCGCGGATTTCCGGTCGCTTTCGGGCGGCCCCAACCGATCAGGCCGGCCCCCGCGTTTGATCGGTGCTCGCCGGGTCGCCATAGACATAGCCGCGGGCGAGCGCGGCATAGGCCGCAATTTGCGCCTGCTCCCAGGCGACATCGCGACCCAACTCGCGGGCCAGCAATCGGGCCACGGCCGGCGCGGCCTCGATCGAGGCCCGGGCGTCCAGGAGCAGGGCCCGGGTGCGGCGGGCCAAAACGTCCTCCACCGTCCGGGCCATCTCCTGCCGGACGTGCCACACCACCTCGGCCGCCTGGTAGGGCAGCGCGGGATGGAGCCGGACCGCCCAGCCGGGGTCGGACTTCACCAGATCGGCCACCTGAGCCGCATCGGCGCCATAAGGCCGGAAATGCGCCGGCTCGATCCGCGCGTCGGTCCACCCGTGGATTCGCAGCGTTTCGGTGACACAGCGCCGGTTTTCGAGGCCGGCGACCATCTCCGCCTGGTCGACGACATCCTCGCCCATCCGACGGTAGGTCGTCCATTTTCCGCCGGTGATCGTGATGAGCCCGCTCGGGCTGACCAGGATCGCGTGGTCGCGGGAAATTGCCGCGGTCCCGCCGCGGCCCCCCGGGCGCACGAGCGGCCGCAGACCGGCGAAGACGCTCAGGACATCGTCGTCCGCCGGATCCCGGGCGAGAAAGCGCCGGGCATGCTCCATCACGAAGGCCCGTTCCTCCGGCAAGGCCCGCGGCTCGGCCACCGGTCCCGCCCGCGGGGTGTCGGTGGTGCCCACGACCACCCGGTCGTGCCAGGGCACGGCAAATAGCACGCGGCCGTCGGCCGTGCGCGGAATCATGAGGGCCGCGCCTCCGGGAAGAAACTCCCGGGGCAGCACGAGATGGATGCCCTGGCTCACCGTGACCAGCCGGCGGGCCGCCCGCTGGTCCCATTGGCGTATCTCGTCGACGAAGACGCCGGTGGCGTTCACCACCGCGCGCGCCCGGATCGGGAACTCGGCCCCGCTTTCCCGGTCGCGCGCGTTCACGCCCGCCACCGCCCCACCCTCCTTGATCAACCCGGCCGCGGCCACGTAGTTGACCAGGGTCGCGCCGAACGCATCGGCGGTGCGCGCCAGACTCACGGCCAGCCGCGCGTCGTCGAACTGGCCGTCGTGGTACAGGACTCCGCCCATCAGCCGGTCGGGCTCGACCGTAGGAAGGAGCGCCAATGTCGCCGCGCGATCCAGGCGGCGCGATGGGTGCAGGCCCAGCCGGCCGGCCAGCCCGTCGTAGACCTTGAGCCCGACGCCATAGAACGGGCCCTCCCACCACCGATAGCTCGGGATGACGAAAGGCAGGTCCTGGACGAGATGGGGGGCGTTCCGGGTCAGCCGACCGCGTTCGCGCAGCGCTTCGAGGACCAAAGCGACGTTGCCCTGGCGCAAATAGCGCACGCCGCCGTGCACGAGCTTGGTGGATCGGCTGGACGTCCCTTGCGCGAAATCGCCCCGCTCGATCAACGCCGTCCGGTGGCCGCGCGCCGCGGCGTCGACCGCCGCGCCGAGGCCGGTGGCGCCCCCGCCGATGACGAGGACGTCGAAGGCTTCGTCTGCCCCGCGCAGGCGCTCAAGCGATCGGGCGCGGTCCATGGTGGTGCGGCCTCGATCCCCCGGGGTCCGGCGGCGTGGATCGCCCCGGCGGAACCGCCCCCCTCATGCGGGCGCCGCCCACCCGCGCGAACGCTCCACGGCCCGGGCCCAGCCCCGTCGGCTCGCCGCCATTTCCGCCGCCGGTCGCACCGGTTCAAACCGGGCATCGACCGACCACTGTCGGGCCAGCTCCGCCCGGCTGGACCAATAGCCCACGGCCAGGCCCGCCAGACCGGCGGCGCCAAATGCGGTGGTTTCCACGTTGGCCGGTCGCACGACCGGCACGCCCAAGAGATCGGCCTGAAACTGCAGGAGCGGCGCGCTCCGCGAGGCCCCGCCGTCGACCCGCAACTCGGCCAGCGCGATTGCGCTGTCGGCCGCCATCGCCGTGATGACGTCGGCCGTCTGGTGGGCGATGCCCTCCAGGGCCGCCCGGCAGATCTCCGCCCGGCCGGTGCCGCGGGACAACCCGACCAGGGCGCCCCGGGCATACGGGTCCCAATGGGGCGCGCCCAAGCCGGCGAAGGCGGGCACGAGGTAGACCCCGCCCGCGTCCGGCACGGTGGCGGCCAGGGCGTCGGCCTCCGCGGCCGAGCCGACGATCCGCAGTTCGTCGCGCAGCCATTGGATGGCCGCCCCGGCGACGAAGACCGAGCCCTCCAACGCGTACTCGGTGCGGCCGCCGATCCGCCAGGCCACCGTCGTCAGGAGATTGTGCTTCGAAGGCACGGCCCGCTCGCCGGTGTGCAGGAGCAGAAAGCAGCCGGTGCCGTAGGTGTTCTTGGCCATGCCCGGGGCGAAGCAGGCCTGGCCGAACAGGGCGGCGTGCTGGTCGCCGGCCACCCCGGCGATCGGCGCCCCCGCCCCGGGCAGCGCCCGGTCGACCGGCCCGTACACCTCGGCCGAGGAGCGGATGTCGGGCAGCAGAGCCCGGGGCACGCCGAAGAGGGCCAGCAGTTCGTCGTCCCAGGCGCCCCGGTGGATGTCGCAGAGCAGCGTGCGGGCGGCGTTCGTCACATCCGTGGCATGGATACGCCCGCCGGTCAGGCGCCAGAGCAGCCAGC
>CAZWMF010000006.1:18516-19461 GCA_964634535.1 uncultured Opitutaceae bacterium
CGCTCGGCCCGGGCGCGCAGGCCGGGGACGTGGGCGAGGAGCCAGGCCAGTTTGGTCGCCGAAAAGTACGGATCCAGCCGCAGGCCGGTCTTGCGGGCGACCAGGGCCTCCGCCCCCGCCGCGCGCAGTCGCGCGCACTCGTCGGCCGTGCGCCGGTCCTGCCACACGATGGCCGGATGGACGGGCAGCCCGGTCGCCCGGTCCCACACGATGGCGGTTTCGCGCTGGTTGGTGAGGCCGACCGCGGCGATGGCCGAGGCGTCGAGGCCGGCCCGGGCCAGGGCTTCGGCCGCGGTGGCCGACTGGCTCGACCAGATTTCCAAGGGGTCGTGCTCGACCCAACCGGGGCGCGGATAATGTTGGGTGAGCTCCTTCTGGGCGGCGGCCACGGTGCGTCCCGCGTGGTCGAATACGATCGCCCGGGAGCTGGTCGTGCCCTGGTCGAGCGCGAGAATGAAGCGCGGCGGGCTCATCCGGACTTAAGCATCGGCCGTGAATCACGTGCTGGCAAGGGAGAGACCGAGGCGAGCTCCATTTTGAAACTAACAACCCCCACCGGGGCACGCTTCGTAGGGCCCAGACGAATGCCAAGGCAGGCCCGAGTGACCCACGCAGAGAAAGCGGACAGCGCAGTCGGGCCGGGAGGCGTTCGATGAACTCCGCTACGCCCCGGTTGGGGTTGTTAGTTTCAAAATGGAGCTCGCCTCGGTCGCCGGGCGTCTTATCGCGCTCTGCCAATCAAATGTTAGCGTAGAACTACAATCGGATAACTATCGTATCATTACTATCTTATGTTTGACTCGATAAGGAAGCCACCGGGTTGAAACCTGCAATGGATTCTGGTTTGCGGATCGCCACGAGCGAGAAATAGCGGGGGGCGCGCTGTTGGAATACGGTGGGCGTTTCGAGGGGCCAGGGGGATTCGACCTCCCGCCAGCTTGGGCT